>JBBRVD010000044.1:0-23371 GCA_038247175.1 Burkholderiales bacterium
GGAGCCGTCGGCCTTGCGAATCCAGCCGCCGTTCCATTTGTCCTGGTTTTCCCATTCCTTGGGGTAGCCGATGCCGGGTTTGGTCTCGACGTTGTTGAACCAGGCGTATTCCATTCCGGGGCGACTGGTCCAGACGTTCTTGCAGGTGACTGAGCAGGTGTGGCAGCCGATGCATTTGTCCAGGTTCAGCACCATGCCGATTTGGGCGCGGATTTTCATGCTGCCTCCTGTTGGGCCGCCAAACGGGAGGAAACGTTCCCCTCGGGGGGCAACGAACAGACGAAGTGACAAGTGTGGGGGGTCATGCGCTTTCTCCTTCGGCCTGGGTGGGGCGAATCAATTCTGGTGCCACCGGCGTGTCGAGCCAGTCGATCTTGTTCATCTTGCGGACCACGACGAACTCGTCGCGATTGGTGCCGATGGTTCCGTAGTAGTTGAAGCCGTAGCTGAACTGCGCGTAGCCGCCGATCATGTGCGTGGGCTTGAGCACGATGCGGGTCACCGAGTTGTGGATACCACCGCGCGCGCCGGTGATCTCCGAGCCCGGGGTGTTGACGATCTTTTCCTGCGCGTGGTACATCATCACCATGCCCGGCTTGACGCGCTGGCTGACCACCGCCCGCGCCGCGATGGCGCCGTTGACGTTGAACAGCTCGATCCAGTCGTTGTCCTCGATGTCGGCGCTCTTGGCGTCGTCTTCGCTCATCCACACGCAGGGGCCACCGCGGCTGAGCGTGAGCATCATCAGGTTGTCGGTATAGGTCGAGTGAATGCCCCATTTCTGGTGCGGCGTGATGAAGTTGAGCGCGATTTCCTTGTTGCCGTTGGGCTTGATGTTGTGGATACCGGCCGTGGTCTTGAGGTCGACCGGCGGACGGTAGCTCGCGAAGCCCTCGCCGAAGGCCAGCATCCAGGGATGGTCGAGGTAGAACTGCTGACGTCCGGTCAGGGTGCGCCAGGGAATCAACTCGTGCACGTTCGTGTAACCGGCGTTGTATGACACCGTCTCGCTCTCGATGCCACTCCAGGTCGGGCTGGAGATGATCTTGCGCGGCTGGGCCTGGATGTCGCGGAAGCGGATCTTCTCGTCTTCCCGGTGAATCGCCAGGTGCGTGTGGTCGATGCCGGTCTGCCTGCCCAGTGCTTCCCAGGCCTTGACGGCGACATGGCCGTTGGTTTCCGGCGCCAGTTGCAGGATGACCTCGGCCGCGTCGATGTCGGTCTCGATCTTCGGCATGCCGCAGGTCGCGCCCTCGGCCGTGACCAGTCCGCTGAGCTCACCGAGTTGCCTGACCTCGGTCTGCGTGTTCCAGGCAATACCCTTGCCGCCATTGCCGACCTTGTTCATCAGCGGGCCGAGTGCCGTGAAGCGCTTGTACACGTTCGGGTAGTCACGTTCGACCACGGCCATCTGCGGGCCGGTCTTGCCGGGAATCAGGTCGACCTCGCGGCGCTTCCAGTCCTGGACCTCGAACGGTTGCGCCAGTTCGGCCGGCGAGTCGTGCATCAGCGGCGTGAGCACCAGCTCCTTCTCGACGCCCAGGTGGCCGACACAGATCTCGCTGAACTTCTTCGCAAAGCCCTTGTAGATGTCCCAGTCGCTGCGGGACTGCCAGGCCGGGTCGACCGCGGTCGACAGCGGATGGATGAACGGGTGCATGTCGCTGGTGTTGAGGTCGTTCTTCTCGTACCAGGTCGCGGTCGGCAGCACGATGTCCGAGTACAGGCAGGTCGTGCTCATGCGAAAGTCCAGCGTCACCAGCAGGTCGAGCTTGCCCTCGGGCGCCTTGTCATGCCAGACGACTTCGGTGGGTTTGGCGTCATCCTGGCCTAGATCCTTGCCCTGCACGCCATGGCTGGTGCCCAGCAGGTGCTTGAGGAAATACTCATGGCCCTTGCCGCTCGATCCCAGCAGGTTCGAACGCCAGATGAACATGTTGCGCGGCCAGTTGTCCGGATGATCCGGGTCGGTGCAGCTCATCTTGAGCGTGCCGTCCTGCAGCGATCGGACCGCGTACGCCTTGGCGTCGATGCCGGCCGCGGCAGCGTCGCGCACGACCTGCATCGGATTCGTCTGCAGCTGCGGCGCCGACGGCAACCAGCCCATGCGTTCTGCACGCACGTTGTAGTCGATCATGCTGCCGCCATAGAGCTTCTTGTCGGCCAACGGCGAGATCACCTCTTCCATCGTCAGCTTCTCGTAGCGCCACTGATCGGTGTGGGCGTAGAAAAAGCTGGTCGAGTTCTGCTGGCGTGGCGGACGGATCCAGTCGAGTGCGAACGCCAGCGCGGTCCAGCCGGTCTGCGGCCGCAGTTTTTCCTGACCCACGTAATGCGCCCAGCCACCGCCGCTCTGGCCGATGCAGCCGCACATCATCAGCATGTTGATGATGCCGCGGTAGTTCATGTCACTGTGGTACCAGTGGTTCATCGCCGCACCGATGATGATCATGGACTTGCCACGGGTCTTGTCGGCGTTCTCGGCGAACTGGCGTGCCACCGTGATCAACTGCGCGCGCGGCGTACCGGTGATATTTTCCTGCCAGGCCGGGGTGTACGGTGTGTCGTCGTCGAAGTCGCTGGCGGCCATCTCACCGGCGAGGCCACGCCCCACACCGTAGTTGGCCACCTGCAGGTCGAACACCGTGGCCACCAGGGCCTCCCGTTTGTCACCTACCTTGCCCAGCGCGATACGCTGTACCGGCACGGTGCGCACCAGCACGTCCTTGGCACTGTCGCCGCTGTCGTTGTGGTCGAAGTTCGGAGTCACGATGCCGCCGAAGTAGGGGAAGCCGACCTTGGCGGTCTCCATGTCGGCATGGTCACCTTCCATCACCGACAGGCGCAGCTTGACGTCGTTGCCGTGACGTGCCTCTGTGGCCTGCAAATTCCATTGGCCCTGGTCCGCTCGCCCGTCCGGGCCCCAGCGGAACCCGATGGCGCCATGGGGCAACACCACCTTGCCGTCGCTGTCGAAGGCCACGGTCTTCCATTCCGGGTTGTTGGCCTGGCCGAGTTTGCCGTTGAAGTCCGATGCGCGCACGTATCGGTCTGGCACCATGATGGCCTCGCCGCCTGGCAGCTGGTGTTCCTTGAGCATGACCAGCATCGGCATGTCGGTGTAGCGCCGCACATAGTCGTCGAAATAGGCGCTGCGTTCGCCTTTGTCCGGGAAGTAGAACTCCTTGAGGATCACATGGCCCATGGCCATCGCCACTGCCGCATCGGTGCCTTGCTTGGGGTGCATCCAGATGTCGGACAGCTTGGCGACCTCGGAATAGTCGGGCGTGACCGCCACGGTCTTGGTGCCCTTGTAACGCACCTCGGTGAAGAAGTGGGCATCCGGCGTACGCGTTTGCGGCACGTTCGAGCCCCAGGCGATGATGAAGCTGGAGTTGTACCAGTCGGCCGATTCGGGCACGTCGGTCTGCTCGCCCCAGACCTGTGGACTGCTCGGCGGCAGGTCGCAGTACCAGTCGTAGAAACTCAGGCATACCCCACCGATCAGACTCAGGTAGCGGCTGCCCGCCGCATAGCTGACCATGGACATGGCCGGGATCGGCGAGAAGCCGACCACCCGGTCCGCACCGTGTTTCTTGATCGTGTGGACATTGGCCGCGGCGATGATCTCGTTGACCTCGTCCCAGCTTGAGCGCACCATGCCTCCGAGGCCGCGCACGCGTTGGTAGTCGCGCCGCTTGGCCTCGTCCTCGACGATCGACGCCCAGGCCTCGACTGCCTCGAGCGTCTGGCGTGCGGCTCGCCAGCTCTTGAGCAGGCGGCCGCGCACCATCGGGTACTTGACCCGGTTGGCGCTGTACAGGTACCAGCTGTAGCTGGCGCCACGCGCACAGCCGCGCGGCTCGTGGTTGGGCATGTCCCAGCGGGTACGCGGATAGTCGGTCTGCTGGGTTTCCCAGGTCACGATGCCGCCCTTGACATAGATCTTCCAGGAGCAGGAACCGGTGCAGTTCACGCCATGCGTGGAGCGCACGATCTTGTCGTGTGCCCAGCGGTTGCGGTAGGCGTCTTCCCAGGTGCGGTCTTCGCCGGTGGTGACACCGTGGTCACCGGAGAAGTTCTCGCGCGGCTGCGAAAAATAGGTCAGTCGATCGAGGAAATGGCTCATCGGGGGCTCCTTGAAATGCGGCGCGTGCCGGCGCCGGAGGTACGCAGGGCGTTCACGGGTTCTTCACGTAGGCGTTCTTGCGCAGGTAGAACCACCAGTTCAGCAGCAGGCACAGGGCGTAGAAGATGGCAAAGCCGTACATCGCCATCTGCGGCGTTCCGGCCTTGATCTGCTCGCCGATGATGACCGGCGCGATGAAGGCGCCATAAGCGGCGACGGCCGAGGTCCAGCCCAGTACCGGGCCGGCCTGCTGGCGGTCGAAGATGACGCCGATGGTGCGGAAAGTCGAGCCGTTGCCGATGCCGCTGGCGGCAAACAACACGACGAACAGCAGCATGAAGGGCAGGAAGTATTGCTCCGGTGTGGCGGACTGGTAGGCCAGCAGCATCACGTAGCCGACCGCGACCGAGGCCACGACCATGACGGCCGAGATCCACTGGGTGACGATGGAGCCACCGACCTTGTCGGAGATCCAGCCACCGGCCGGGCGAATCAACGCGCCGACGAACGGGCCGATCCAGGCGTAGGCCAGCACCGCAGGCGCATTCGGGTTGTTCAGTGTGTGCTGGAGTACGCCATTCGCATCGGGAACGTGGCTGATGCCGAAGATGACCTTCATCGACAGCGGCAAGGCCATCGAAAAGCCGATGAACGAGCCGAAGGTGACGATGTACAGGATCGTCATGGCCCAGGTGTGCTTGTTGCCGAAGATCGCGAACTGTGTCTTGACGTTCTCCTTCATGGTGCCGAATGCGGCCAGCTTCATGATCGTGACAGCGGCGATGATGTCCAGCGGAATCGCGACCCAGATATTGAGCAAACCGAGCCCGGTGGGCGCCGGCAGGTAGAAGTACAACATCGTGATGGTCGGAATGAAGGCCAGCGTGTACAGATAGGTGATCTTGGCGAAGGCCATGATCGGGCTGCCGGTGGCCGGCGACACTGTCTTGAGGTTGTTCATGCCGAACCAGCACAACGCACTTAGCGGAACCAGAGACAGGATCCAGGCCAGGCCGGCGTTCTGGATCCAGGTCTGCGTACCCGCCGCAATCTTGCCGAAGATCCAGCCGCTGTCCTTGGCCAGCACCATCGGCTCACCGCCGAAAGCGCCGAAGAGGCCCACCGTCATCACCAGCGGGATCACGATCTGCATCGTTGTCACGCCGAAATTGCCCAGGCCGGCATTCAGGCCCAGCCCGGTGCCTTGCAGGCGCTTCGGAAAAAAGGTGCTGATGTTGGACATCGAGCTGGCGAAGTTGCCGCCGCCAACGCCCGACCACAGGGCCATCAGCTGGAACGACCACAGCGGCCAATCCGGGTGCTGCAGCACGATGCCGGTGCCGACGGCCGGAGCCAGCAGCATGGACGTGGTCAGGAAGATGGTGTTGCGGCCGCCGGCCAGGCGGATCAGGAACGAGGCGGGTATGCGCATCGTCGCGCCCGAGATGCCGGCGATCGCGGTCAGCGTGAACAACTCGGCCTGGCTGAACGGAAAGCCCAGGTTCATCATCTGAACGGTGATGATGCCCCACATGCCCCAGACGGCGAAGCCGCACAGCAGCGCGGGTATCGAGATCCAGAGGTTGCGGTAGGCGATCTTCTTGCCAGTGGTCTCCCAGAAGGTTTCGTCCTCCGGACGCCAGTCGGTGACGTCGGCGCGGCTGCCGGCGGCGAGTGCCGCCGCGCGGGTGTTGCTGCTGGTCGTCATGGTGTTCCTTGCATGTCAGCCATGGAGGGCGAAGTCCGGAGCATTGCTGCCCATCAGCTCGGTACGGCGCACCTCGGTCCAGTACATCCAGATCAGCGAGACCCAGACCACGCCGTACATCAGCATGAAGGCGCTCGAGCGGATCCCGGTGAGGTCCATCAGTACACCGAACAGGATCGGCAGGATGAAGCCGCCCAGGCCACCCGCCAGGCCGACGATGCCGCTGACGGTGCCGATGTTGTCGGGGTATTCGTCGCTGATGTACTTGAACACGCTGGCCTTGCCGAAGGCCCAGGAGATGCCCAGGATGAACATCAGCATCGTGAACGTGTAGACGTTCAGGCCGATGTGGAAGGTGGATGGTCCGTTGGCGGTCTGGATCGTGAAATCGGTCTGCGGGTACGACAGCAGGAACAGGCAGATCCAGCTGACCCACATCACCCACCAGGTGACGGCATGGGCGCTGTACTTGTCCGACAACCAGCCGCCGACGGCACGCAGCACGCCGCCGGGCAGCGAGAAGCAGGCGGCGAGCAGGGCGGCGGCGCGGATGTCCAGGCCGTATTCGCCGACGTAGTACTGCACCATCCACAGGCTCAGCGCGACATAGCCGCCGAACACGATGCTGTAGTACTGGCAGTACTTGAGCACCTTGGGATCCTTGAGCAGCTTGAGCTGGTCGCTGAACCTGGTCGTCGGCGGCACCAGGTGGGCCGGATCGCTGTAGCTGAAAAGCCAGAACAACAACACGGTGCCGAACATGATGGCGGCGTAGACCTGCGGCACCATGGCCCAGCCAAATGCCACCAGGATGGCTGGCGCAACGAACTTGTTGACCGCCGCCCCCGAGTTGCCCGCGCCGAAGATGCCCATGGCAAAGCCTTGCTGCCCTCTGGGGAACCAACGTGCCACATACGGTGTTCCGACCGAGAACGATCCACCGGCCAGACCGACGAACAGACCGATCACCAGGAAATGCCAGAACTGCGTGGCGTACGCCATCAGCCAGATCGCCGGCACGGTCACGGCCATCAGTACCGTCATCACGATGCGTCCGCCGTACCGGTCGGTCCAGATACCCAGCGGCACGCGTGACAGGGCGCCAGTGAGAACCGGCATCGCAGTCAGCAGGCCGAATTCGGTGGCGTTGAGTCCGAGCGTCTTCTTCAGCGGGATGCCGATCACGGCGAACATCATCCACACCATGAAGCAGACGGTGAAGGCCAGCGTGCTGACGATCAGCACCGACAGGGCCTGGCCTTTGCGGGTCATGTGGTCTCTCCTTTGTGCATGCCATCACTGTAGGTTTGGCAGCATCCGCGCACCATCCTTCTGACGGTGGGCTCGGGCAAGGGAGAGGAACTATGCGGGCGGCGGGCGCCCTCGTTCTGTCGAACTACACCGGGGACCGATCGGCTCCGGATTGCGCAGGATCAAAGCAGGCCGCTCTCGGTGGCCATTACGGCTGCGTGGACCCGGGTGCTGACGTCGAGTTTGCGCAGGATGTGCTGGACGTGGATCTTCACCGTCGTCTCCGCGATCGCGAGCTGGCGCGCGATTTCCTTGTTGCTGGCGCCGGCCGTGATGGCGCGCAGGATGTCCCTCTCGCGTGGCGTCAGGGATTCGAGTGGCGACACCGGCCCGGCGGCGGCGACCTGGGCCGGCTGCCTGCTGCTTGCACTGCGGAACGCGGACACCAGCTTGCCGGTCATCTCGGGCGCAATCACGTGTTCGCCCCGCATGGCGCGGTCGATGGCGCTGCTCAGTGCGTCACCCTCCATGGTCTTGAGCAGGTAGCCATCGGCGCCATTGCGCAGTGCCGTGGCCAGGTCGTCGCTGTCCTCGCTGACGGTGAGCACCAGGATCCGCGCACCGGGCGCCGCATCCTTCAACGACGGCAGGGCGTCGACGCCGCTGACTCCGCCCAGGTGGTTGTCCAGCAGGATCAGGTCGGGCTGCAACTCACTGGCGCGCCGCATTGCCTGGCCGGCGTCCGCTGCATCGCCCACGACCTTGTGGTGCGGGTGGCGTGCCAGCAAGGCGGTCAGGCCACGCCGGAACAGAGTGTGGTCGTCGACCACCAGGATCCGGATGGTGCCAGGTGGGTGCTCGGGCATGACGTGCACTCGCGTGGCGTGACGGTTCAGGCGTGCAATGCAGCGTCGATGCCGGCGCTCGCCCCGTGTTCGGCGCGAGGCTGCGACACCGGTGCCGGCGCGAGGGTCAGGATCACCGACGTGCCGCGCCCGGGGCTGCTATGCACCGCGAGTTCGCCACCGATGCGTTCGGCGCGCTCGCGCATGATGCGAAGACCGACATGGTTATCGTCATGGCCTGCGGCTGCGGCGCCAAAACCCAGGCCGTCGTCGCGGATCTCGAAGCGCCAACAGGGCTGCTGGCACACGTCGAGCCAGACCCGGCGCGCCTTCGCATGTTTGCGCACGTTGGACAAGGCCTCCTGCACGATATGCAGCACCTGCACCTGATGGTCCGGCGCCAGCGGCATGCCCTGGCCTTCCATATGCAGCTTCGTGGCCGCGTCGGTTTGCAGCTCGAACTTGCGCAGCGTGGTCTTCAGCGCCGGTTCGATGTCCTCGGCGTTGGTCCGGGTACGGAAATGCACCAGTAACTCGCGCACGTCGGCATAACTCTCGCGCACGCCGGTGTCGATTTCCTGCAGCACGTCCCGTGCCTGCGCCGGGTCCTCCTGGGCCAGTGCGTCCTGCATCAGCTGTACCTGAATCTTGAGGAAGGCCAGCGATTGCGCGATCGAATCGTGCAGTTCCCGGGCGATGAAGCCACGTTCCTGCGCCACGGCCGATTCGCGTTCGAGCGCGTGCAGGCGAATGTTCTCCATCGCCGCGGCCAGGTGGGCGGTAAGGGCCTCGAGCAACGACTGGTCGGACGGCGAGACACCATGCTGCGCATGGAAGAACAGGTCCACCTCGCCCATCAGCCGATCATGCAGGCGGATCGGAATCGACACGATGGTCTCGAAGCCGGCCTGAATGCAGTGCTGCATGCGCCCGGGCACCATGCTGCGGATCGGTATCACGCGCAGGCCGGGAGGAGCATCGGGCGTGCCGCAATGGCACTCGCCCGCATGCACGCAGTGCTCCCCCTCGAGCATGCTGGTGGGCAGGCCCTCCGATGCCAGCATCAGGTAACGTGCGTTGGCCTCGTCCGACCAGCGCAGCGCGATCGCGTCCGCATGGGCGATCGGGCGCAGGCGCTGCACAAATCCGTTTGTCAGATCCTGCAGGCTGGTGGACTTGGCAACCAGGCTGGTGATGCGGTAAAGCGCCTCGAGCCGCTCGCGTTTCTCCTGCAACTCGTGGGTCTTTTCCGCCACCCGCGCCTCCAGCGTCAGGTACATGGATTGCACATGGGCTGCCATGCCATTGAAACCTTCGGCTAGCGTACCGAACTCGTCACTGCTGCTGCGGTTCACCCGCGCCGAGAAGTCGCCGCCCTGGACCCGTTCGATGGCCTGTTTGAGCAAGCCCAGCGGCTCGAGCACGAACAGGTATCCGGTGAACAGAAGGACGGCTGTGCCGAGCACTGCCGTGGCCATCGTGAACAGCTGTGCGAGGTGCAGCAAGGCGGTCCAGCGGGACATGTGCGCTTCGATGGCCTGTACCCAGGTGTCCACTGCCGCCACAAACCGTCCGGTGTCGTCATGGAGTGCCGCCGCGTCGCCACCGGTGCCGGTGATCCAGCGCCCTGTGTACCGGGTCCACTCGCGCTGCACCGTCGCAAAACGCGCGCGCACATGATCGTCCCAGGGTACCAGCAGCGGGCGCTGCGGATCGCCGACGCGCAGGGTCTCCAGGCTGCGCGAAAACTCCAGCGCCTGCACGCGCAGACGTTGCGGCTGGTCGGTGCTGATCGACAACGACATGCGGTAGGCCTGCATGCGCATGCGACCGGCGTCGTTGACCGCGGCCGCCCCGCCTTCGAGTTGCCAGGACACCCACAAGGTCACGCCCATCGCGATCACGGCCAGCAGCAGGAACGGCGCTGCGACCAGCGTCAGTTTGGCGCCCAGGTTCCAGTGCCGTCGCGCCGTCATCGCGAGTGGGTGTCGTGGTCGCCGCAGGGCGCGTCAGGCCGTGCGTTCGAAGATCGCGGCAATGCCCTGGCCGCCGCCGATGCACATGGTGACCAGCGCATAACGGCCCTGGATCCGCTGCAGTTCGTACAGGGCCTTGACCGTGATCAGCGCGCCGGTGGCTCCAATCGGATGGCCGAGCGAGATGCCCGAGCCGTTCGGGTTGACCTTGGCCGGGTCCAGGCCCAGTTCGCGCGTGACCGCGCAGGCCTGCGCTGCAAAGGCCTCGTTGGCCTCGATCACATCAAGGTCCTTGATGGTCAGCCCGGCTCTTTCCAGCACCTTCAGGGTCGCCGGCACCGGGCCGATGCCCATGTACTTGGGATCGACACCCGCATGGGCATAGGCCACCAGCCGTGCCATCGGCTTGAGCCCCCGTTGATCGGCCACGGCGCGCTCCATCAGCACGACGGCGGCTGCCGCGTCGTTGAGGCCGGACGCGTTGCCGGCAGTGACGGTGCCGTTCTCCTTCTGGAACACCGGCTTGAGCTTGGCCATGTCGGCGGCGGTGCAGCCGGGCCGGAAATGTTCGTCGGTGTCGAAGCTGATGTCGCCCTTGCGCGTCTTTTGCACGATCGGCAGGATCTGTTCCTTGAAGTAGCCGGCCTGGGTCGCGCGTTCGGCGCGGTTGTGGCTTTCCACGGCCAGTGCGTCCTGATCCTCGCGCGTGATGTTCATCTTGGCAGCGATGTTCTCGGCCGTCACCCCCATATGGATGTTGTGGAACGGGTCGTGCAACGCGCCGACCATCATGTCGATCATCTTTGCGTCACCCATGCGGTTGCCCCAGCGGCTGGTCAGGCTGGCGTAGGGTGCCCGGCTCATGTTTTCGGCACCCCCGCCGATGGCGATGTCAGTGTCACCCAGCGCGATGGCCTGCGCCGCCGAGACGATCGCCTGCAATCCCGAGCCGCACAGGCGGTTGACGTTGAAGGCCGGTGTGCCTTGCCCGCAACCGCCGTCCAGTGCTGCCACCCGCGACAGATACATGTCGCGCGGCTCGGTGTTGACGACATGTCCGAACACGACGTGCCCGACGTGCTCACCCTCGACCCTGGCACGCGTCAGGGATTCGCGCACTACGCTGGCGGCCAGTGTGCACGGTGGCACGTCCTTCAGACCCCCTCCGAAGATTCCGATGGCGGTACGCACGGCACTGACGACGACGACTTCACGGCTCATGAATGATTCTCCTGGAACGAATGGATCGAACCATCGAGTGTGCCGCAATGCGTGCGCCGTGTGTCGTTCCTGAATTGACCTGCATCAACAAGGCGCCGTGCGGCGCAAGCGCGTTGGCGACTCAGGCCGCGACGACGATCGCAAAGCGGGCGCGCAAGCCGTCCGATGCCGGTTCGACTGCCACTGTCAGGGCATCCCGGTCGGCCTCGCGCAGGCCGCGCCACAGAAAGTCCCGGCTGTTGCTGGAGTCGCCCTGCACGTACAGCTGCGTGGTCAGCAATTCCCGCGCGCCGAGCCGGACCTTGACGTGGATATGCGGTGTACGGCTGCCATAGGCCACCGGCCGGATGGTGCGGAATCGGTAGCGGCCATCGGCATCGGCGACAACCGCGCCAAAGCCCTGGAAGCTGCGGTCGGCCCGTGCGCCGTCACCGGGATGGTCGTAGTGCCCGTTGGCGTCGCATTGCCAGATCTCGACCCGCGCGCCGGCGACCGGCTCGCCTGCCGGGTTGCCGACACTGCCCTCGAGCCACATCGGCTCGCCTTGTGCATACCGCAGCGCGCCGTTCTCGAGCAGGTTGGCGTCCTGGTCACGTGGCAGCTGGAGCGGATAGAACGGACCCTCGCTCTGGCGTGGCGTGAGCCGCCGGGTGGTGGTCTGGGCGCGTGCGCCGATCCAGATCGCGGGCAGCGCAATGCACGCGGCGGCGATGGATCGACGGGTCAGGTGCTGTGGCGGGTGGGGCAATGGCATGGCGGGCTTTCGTGGTGGTTCCGGTAGGAGGCAACCCGCACAGCAGGAGTTCCCCGGTTGTCGGCCGGTCGACGACGGCAACTTCCAGTGAAACAAACCGAAACACAGGGAAACCGCCGCGAAAGGACTTGCCGGGCCAGTGCCGGCACCATGGAGCCATGTTCAACCCAACCTGAAGAGAGGAAATTTCAACATGAAACCCTGGATCAAACGCAGCCTGATCGGCCTGCTGGGGGCCGGCATCGTCCTCGGTGGCCTGAGCGCCTGTGGCGACCGTCGCGAACGCAACCTGATGGGTGGAGAGTACGAAGGCCGCCATACCCAGAAGATGATCGACCGGGTCAGCAGCGAACTCGCGCTCACCGATGTGCAGCGCCAGCAACTGGTGCTGCTCGGCGAACGGGTGCGCGAGCAGCGCAAGGCACTCGTCGGCTCGACAACCGACCCGCGGGCCGAACTGCAATCTTTGGTGGCCGGTGCGAAGTTCGACCGCGCACGGGCGCAGGCCATCGTCAACGAGAAGACCCAGGCGCTGCAGGTTGGAAGCCCGGGCATGGTCTCGGCAACCGCAGATTTCTTCGACAGCCTCAACCCGCAGCAACAGCAGAAATTGCGGGACTATCTGCAGAAGCGCCATCACGGGTTCGGCCGCGGCTGACGCGGCAGGCGATGGGACAATGCGGCATGTCCAGGATCCTGCTCATCGACGACGACGCCGAACTGGGTCCGCCACTGTCCCGGTACTTCCAGCGCTTCGAGCTGGAACTGGCGACGGCCGGTCGTCCCAGCGAGGGGCTCGCGCTGTTGCGTTCGGGGCGTTTTGATGCGGCCATCCTGGACGTGATGCTGCCCGAGATGGACGGTTTTGCGCTGTGCCGCGCGATACGCGCCGAAAGCGATATCCCGATCATCATGCTGACGGCGCGCGGCGAGTTGACCGATCGGGTGGTCGGCCTGGAACTGGGTGCCGACGACTATCTGCCCAAACCGTTCGAGCCGCGTGAGCTGGTGGCACGGCTGCAGACCATCCTGCGTCGCCAACGGGTCGCTGGCGGTACGCGGCGCCTGCAGTTCGATGGGCTGGAGATCGATCTGGACACGCACGCGGCGCTGCGCCTGGGCGAACCGGTTGCCCTGACCGGCGCCGAGTTCGCGCTGCTGGCCCTGTTGGCGCGCGAGAGCGGCAAAGTCGTGTCGCGAGACGACATCCTGAATCACCTGCGCGGCCATGAAGCCGACATTTACACCCGTGCGGTGGACATCCTGGTGAGCCGACTGCGCAAGAAGCTCGATCCGCTCGATTGCATCCGCACCGTGCGCAACGCCGGCTACGCGCTGGCCGTGGGCCGTGCCTGAGCCGCGGCGGCACGGCTGGCGCCAGCGTGCGCTGTCGGCCTTGCGCCACTCGCTGCGGGTGCGGCTGGTGGTCGTTTTCCTGCTGCTGGCATTGGGCCTGTCGGTGATCTTCCTGGCCGCGACGCAGCGCGCCATCGGAGCTGGCTGGCGGCTTGCGGTTGCGCCACTGGTGACCGATTACGTCGACCGGCTGGTCGCCGAGATCGGAACGCCGCCCAGCATCGAGCGCGCGCTGGCGTTGACACGGCGCCTGCCGGTTTCGGTGCGCATCGAGGGACCGCGGGTGCAGTGGCGCTCACATCCGGACCAGGACGACCGCGAGTGGGACGGTGGAAATGGCAGCTGGCAACGCGATGCGCCGCGGTTGCTGGAGCGCCAGACCCGCGACGGGCATCGCATATTGCTGGGACTCGGCGACCTGTCCTGGCGCAGCCAGCCACGGGTGTTCGGCATGACCTCGCTGCTGGCTGCATTGCTGGCAATCGGGCTTGCCTATGCCTATGTGCGCCGCCTGCTGCGTCCGATCGACGACATCCGGGTCGGCGTGCAGCGTTTCGGGCGCGGCGACTTCGACACGCCGATCCATGTCCGGCGCCAGGACGAACTCGGTGAACTGGCCAGCCAGATCAACACCATGGCCGATGACCTGCAGCGCATGCTTGATGGCAAGCGCGCCTTGCTGCTGGCCATCAGCCACGAGTTGCGCTCGCCGCTGACGCGGGCGCGGTTGAACACCGAGTTGTTGCCCGATTCGCAGGAGACCCGAACCAGCCGCGATGCCCTGCTGCGCGACCTGGCACTGATGCGCGACCTGATCGGCGACCTGCTCGAGGGCGAGCGCCTGTCCGGATCGCACGCGCCATTGCAGCGCGAACCGGTGGACCTGCGCGAACTGGTCGATGGCCTGCAGCGGGCGCATCCGGATCTGGAACGGTTCCGCCTGCAGCTTGCAGCCGGCCTGCCGCTGGTCGATGCCGATCCGGCGCGGCTGCGCCTGGCTTTGCGCAACCTGATGGACAACGCGCTGCGCCATGGTGGTGGCGACGTGCAGCCGCCAACGTTGTCGATCTGCCGCCACGGCGACGATGGTGTGCAGTTCCTGGTGCGTGATCACGGACCGGGTGTCGACGCCTCGCAGCTGGAGCATCTGGGCGAGGCCTTCTACCGCACCGATCAGGCCCGTCGGCGCGAGACCGGCGGGGTGGGGTTGGGCCTGCATCTGGCGCGCCTGGCCATGCAGGCGCACGGCGTCACGCTGCGGTTTGGCAACGCCGATCCCGGGCTGCAGGCCAGCTTCGAACTGCCGGCAGCCGGTTGAGGTGGTGCGTCCCGGCCTGGCTTGCACGCGCGCGAAGCGCCAGCTGCCGGGCACGGTGGAGGTGTGGCTCAGAACCCGGGAGTACTCGAGAATTGCAGCGCCTGGCCGCTGTGCGGGTGCTCGAAACCGATTTGTGTCGCGTGCAGCATCAACCGGGCGGTCGCTGGTGGAGCCTGCAGCTGGCCATACAACGTGTCTCCGACGATCGGATGGCCAACGCCCAGCAGGTGCACGCGCAACTGGTGCGAGCGCCCGGTCACGGGCTCGAGTTCCAGTCGCGTCCAGCTGTCGCCGGCAGGGCCGATCACCCGCCAGCGCGTGAGGCTGGGCTTTCCGGTCTGGGCGCAGATGATGCGGCGCGGCCGGTTCGGCCAGTCGACGGCAATAGGCAGGTCGATCTCACGCCACAGTCCTGGTTGCGCATCCGGTCGGCCGTGAACCAGTGCCTGGTATCGCTTGTGCACCCGGCGCGCCGCAAACGCCTGGCTCAGCAGGACCTGCGCCCGTTTGCCGCGGGCCATCAGCATCAGACCGGAGGTCGCCATGTCGAGCCGGTGCACGATGCGCGCGTCGGGGTAGGTCTGCTGGACGCGCGCGCTCAGGCAGTCCTGCTTGTCCTCGCCGCGCCCGGGTACGCTGAGCATACCGGCAGGTTTGTCCAGCACCAGCACACCGGCATCGGCGTGGAGCACGGACACCACGCTGTCAGTCCGGTCTCTTGCCGTGCACCAGTTTCTGCACGATGTCGCACAACTCTTCGACATCGTTGGGCTTGTGGATCAGGGCTCCGGCGCCTTCGGCAAAGGCCTGCTGCTCGATCTCGGGTGTGACATAACCCGATGCCAGCGCCACCGGCAGATCGGGCCGCACCTCGCGCGCCTCGCGCAGCAGGTCGATGCCGCAAAAGCCGGGCATGTTGTAGTCGGTCACCAGCAGGTCGAACTCCTGGGCCCGCTCACGCAGCGCCAGCGAAGCCAGATGCGGATCGGAGAATGAACTGACGCGAAAGCCCTTGCGCGTGAGCACCCGCTCGACCAGAAACACGAGTGCCTCGTCGTCGTCCACATACATCACGTGTTTGCCGTTGCCCTGCACCGAACTGGGGATGCCCAACGCGGGCCGGACGGCGGGCGCCGGCGACTTGGCAGGCGGGAAATACAGCGTGAACACGCTGCCTTTGCCGGGCTTGCTTTGTACCCCGACCGAGCCCTGGTGGGTACGCATGATGCCATGCACGACGGCCAGTCCCAGACCGGTGCCCTGGCCGACCGGCTTGGTCGTGAAGAAGGGCTCGAATATCCGCTCCATGGTCTCCGGGTCGATGCCGGTGCCGGTGTCGCGCACCGCCAGGGTGACATGGTGGCCACGCGAGGTACCGCGGCGTTCCCGGCGCAGCGGCATCGAGTAGGTGCTGCTCAGCTTGACGCTGATCGTGCCCCTGTTGTTGCCGATCGCGTGCATCGCGTTCGTGCACAAATTCAGCAGTGCCTGTTCGACCTGGGTTGCGTCGGCCATGACCGCAGGCACGTGCTCGTCGATCTGCACCACCAGGTCGACCGACGGCGGCAGGGTGACCTTGAGCAGGCGTGCCGTCTCGTGTACCACCTCGTTCAGATGCATGGTACTGCGCAGCGTCGTCTCGTTGCGGCTGAACGTCAGGATTTGCCGCACCAGGTCGCGCGCCCGGCGTCCGGCCTTCTCGATCTCGAGCAGGCTGGTCATGGCGGGGGAGGCATCGCCGGCATCCTGCTTGGCCAGTTCGACATTGCCCAGGATGGCGCTCAGAATGTTGTTGAAGTCGTGCGCGATGCCGCCGGCCATCGTGCCGACCGCCTGCATTTTCTGCGACTCGCGCAGCTGCGACTCGAGCACATTGCGCTGCGTCTCGACTTTCTTGCGTGCCGTCAGGTCGCGCGCGAACACGGTGATGATGTCTCCGTCGAGCCGGCGTTCGAACGAGACGCTGACCTCGACCGCCAGCGTCTTGCCGCCACTGGTACGGCCTTCCATCTCGCCCAGCTGTGCATGCGACGACAGCTGGTTGTAAGCCAGGGTATCGACTGCATTGGGCAAAAAGCGCTCCAGCGGACTGCCCAGGGCCTGGCTTGACGGGCACTGGAACAATGCTGCCGCAGCCGGGTTGAAGACCCGGATGCTTCGGTTGGCATCGACGCAGATGATCGCGTCCAGCGACGAATTGATGATGGCCGCCAGTCGGTTCTCGCTCAGGTGCAGTTCTTCATTGCGCCGGCGCAGTTCGGCCGCACTCTCTTGCAAGGCGAGCCGCTTGGCCAACAGCGGCCCCTGGTCGATGATGGCGCAGATGAAGTGCGCCAGTTCGTCCGGAGCGGTGTCGATGCGCGCCACGTGCAGGTCGCCGGCAAATGTGCCGCTGGAACCCGCAACGAAGATCACCTCGCTGGTCTCGGCAGTGCCGGCCGCCTTGGCAGCGAGGAAGGAATCTGCGACCTGACGCGTGTGGGCGGCACTGACGAGAGGCAGCAAAAAGGTCAGGGGTGGATCCTGTTCCCGCGGACGAAACAGCTTCAATGCCATCGCGTTGCTCTCGAGCACCAGGCCGTTTTCGTCCACCACCATCAGGGCCAGGGGCACGCTGGAGAACAGCGTCAGGAAACGTTCGGACGCGCCTTCCGCTTCGCGCTGGCTGAAACGCAGCGCCTTGTTCTGGATTTCCAGTTCCGCCTGGTACTTGCGCAGATCCTCGATCATCCGCGGCAACGCGTAGGCTGGCTCGCCTTGCGAAGGCATCGGTTGATGTGCGACATCATCCGGGAGCACCAAGGCCGATATCTGGCGCAGCATCTGCGCAGGTTCCGGGTCGATTGCGTTCTGCGGCTCACGATGGCCCGGGCCAGGCAACTGGCCAGGCGGATCGGGGTCCGATCGCGGTTCCCCATCTGGCTGCGCCGGACTCGTCGCAGCGCTTGCCACAAGCCCGGCAGGCCGGCGTGCAAGATTCATCGCGGCTGTTCCCGCATGGCGCCCTGGCACAGTGCCGGCGGGGTGGGGTCGTGAGATTCTGGCACCGGGCCCTACCCTATTTCTTGACTTTTCCGCGCACCGGGACAACGGTCGTGATGGTCGGCCGGACTGCATCCGCGGACACCGGCTTGGGCGGCGCCGTGTCCTTCTTGGGTTTTTTGGATTCCTTGTTGGTGCGTTGCTGGCCCTTGGGCATGGTTTTCTCCTAAATAAGCGGTGTTGGCGTGAAGGATGGAAAATACAGTCCGCGTGGCCGTTCGGCCAGGCGGACTGATGCTGGCGCCAGACTCAACGGCGCACGACAGTGTCGCCAGGCTCGTAATTGGCGGCCTTGAGCGGGCTGTTGGCGCTGACGTAGGCACGCAGCACGTCCGCATCGACATAACCGGTATCGACAAAACTCCGGTGCCCGGTCAGTTTGGGATATCCGTCGCCCCCTTCAGCGCTGAACTTGTTGACCACCATGCGGTAGGTCTTGGCGTTGTCCAGCGGCGCACCCTTGATCGCGGCGCTGGTAACGATACCGCCGGTGATTACCAACTGGATACCGGCGAACTGCGCGAAGGCGCCGGAGCCCACGCTCATCTTGGCCACCGCATTGAGGTAATCCATGACTTCCTTGCCAGTGAGGTCGACAGTCACCGTCGTGTTGCCGAAGGGCTGGACCTTGAGCACATCCTTGTAGGTCAGCTTGCCCGGGGCAAACGAGTCGCGCACGCCGCCGGCGTTGACGACCGCGAAGTCGGCCCGGGTCCGGTCCATCATGGCCTGGCCGATCAGCACCGCCATCGATGCCGGCTTGCTGCGCACGACGGCGCGGTCGCCTTCGAGCTTGGCGTCGGTGGAGCCAATTTCGACCAGCAGTTTCTGCTGTCCGAAGTCCTGGTACGGCTGGAGCATCGCCAGCATGCCCGTGTCCTCCGCAATCAGCTCGGTGTAGGGTACCTTGCTGGTCTTGCCATCGGCGGCCTTGACCGTCTGCATGAGGTTGACCGGGATCAGGGTGTACTTGGCCAGCTTGAATTCGCCATTGCGGTATTCGAAATCGGCGCGTCCCACGTATTTGCCCCACTCATGTGCCTGCACGATCCAGGCGCCGTTCTGGCGGTCGGGCTTGCAGTCTGCACCTGGAACATAGGCCTTGTCGACGATGTTCTCCGCCTTCATGCAGACCGGGTTTTGGGTGTGGCCGCCCACGACAAGGTCAATGCCCTTGACGGCACGGGCCATCTCGACGTCGCCCTCGGACTGGGTTCCGTGATTGCCGTTCTCGTAGTGGCCCATGTGGGTCGCGGCAATCACGATGTCGGCCTTGCGGCGCAGCTCCGGCACCACCTGACTGGCCTCGGCAATGACATTGCGAAATTCGATGCCCTTGATGTTTTCGGGGCTGACCATCTTGCGCGTGTCCTCTGTCGTCAGACCCATGACTCCCACCCGCAGCCCGTCGATGTTGAAGACCTTGTAGGGCTCGAACATGCGCTTGCCACCTTCATAGATGTTCGCTGCAAGCATCGGGAACCGGACCATCGCGCGCTGCGCCTTGAGCACGGCCAGCGGTTTGTCGAACTCATGGTTGCCCACCGCCATCGCGTCGTATCGAATCAGGTCCATGCCCTTGAAGTCGGGCACCGCGTCCTGCAGGTCCGACTCCGGCACCCCGGTGTTCACGTCGCCGCCGTCAAGCAGGAGGGTGTGGCCGCCGGCCCGCGCGACTTCGCCGCGGATCCGGTCGATCAGGGTCTTGCGGGCCGCCAGACCATACTCGCCGTCGCTGTTCTTCCAGAACCGGCCGTGGTGGTCATTGGTGTGCAGGATCGTCAAGTAATAAGTCTTGTCCTTTTGCGGTCCGGCGCCCGGCGTGTTTGCGCAGCCCCACAAAGCGAGCACGGCAGCCAGTGTCAAGGTGGATTTGATCAAATGCATTGTGGCTCCAATGAGTACTCTGGTGGTGAACCGCGTCGGCCGGGATTTTCTTCAGCTGCACTGCGCGAATCTTCCATTATGGCCGCTGGCCCGGACGGACTCAAGCGCTGGTGCCGCTGCTGGCTTGAAACTGGCTGCGCCCAGCGGAGACAATGGTGGACTTGTTCCCATCTCTTGCATGACGACATTGACTGAACCATGACTGAATTCCAGATCCGCCCGGCGGTCCCCTCCGACGCCAACCCCATCACACAGATCGAATCCGAAACCGCCGCGGCGTTGGGCCACGCGCCGGTCAATGCTGCCAAGCGGCTGTCCTTCTGGCAGGAGGCGATCGAGTTTGGTGAGCCTTTGCTCCAGGTGGCTGTCAGTGGCGACGCTGTCGTTGGCTTCGTCGGCTACGACCGCTGCCGCGATCCGCGCACCCCACCCACCACCGGCGAGATCTGGGCCATTCATGTGCGCGGTACCCATCGGGGTCAAGGCGTCGGGCTGGCCTTGTGGGATGCTGCGCGCGAGGCACTGATCGACGAGGGTTGTACCCGTGTGTCGATCTGGATCGAAATAGCCAGCGAGCGAGCCCTGCGATTCCACGAACTGGCCGGCTTCAAGCGCGACATGCCGTCGTTGCGCACAGTGGCGCGGGGCAAGCGGCGGATCGAGGAAATCCGGCTCAGACGCGCCTTGACGTAAAGACGCAGCAGGGCAGGGACAGTCAGGCCTCGCCGCCGAAATGCTTGGTCAGGTTGTCGATGTACTTGTCAACCATCTTCTCGAACTCGGCCTCGACCACCGGCCCGACCACCATCTTCATCAGGCCTGGTAGTGGCAGCGTCAGGTCGCCCTCGAGTTGGAGCACCAGGGCTGTGTGTTTTTTCTTGTCGGTGATTTTCCAGTTGCCCGACACCAGGGCGTTGCCTTCACCCTTGACTGGTGTCCAGATCACCGTACCCTTGGCCTTGTTCGAGGAATACTTGGATGCATAGACCGTCTGCAGATTGATCTGTGCCAGTCCGATTTTTTCCATCTCCCAGCGATAAGTGTTGTTGCCCAGGTCGACCAGCTGGTGGACCTTGGGGAAGTGGCTGGCCGATGTCGGCACGTTCGACAGGACTGCGAAAACGTCTCCTGCTGGCGCCTTGACGCTGAATTCGTAGCCAAGTTCGATATGGACGGTGATGCTCATGGGCTCTCCGATCGGGGCATTGGACAGGTTGAGCCCCGCATCGTAGCGCATTGCTGGCTGGCGCGGCCGCGCCACCCGGCAGTCCGACGGGACTCAGATCCGGCGGGATCCTCGCGTGCCCGGTCGTTACCGGCCGTGGTAGGCGACAGCCAGCAGTGCCTGCTGGCTCTGCCGGGTACGGGTCAGGATGCGGCGCAGCAATCCGCGGCCGTCCACCACTTCGATGCCATTTTCCTTGGCGAATTGCAGCGCCTCGGGTGTGTAAGTGGAGGTGGTCGTGAACGTGCCGTGCGCATGCTGGCAAGTCGAAACGACGCCCTGGAACTCGCGCAGCTCCTGCAGTCCGACCGGTTTGTCCTGGGCATGCTTGCAGCGGACAATGGCGACCGGGCCAGGCAACCGAGGCGCGTGCAACCAGATATCGACCCCCTCCTGGGTGCGGTGCGCTTGATGGCGGGTGTCGAAACCAGCCCAGGAGAACCAGGTTTCGCAGACGGCTGCAAAACGCTGTGCGTCAATGTTGGCGAAAACCTCCAGGCTCCAGCGCTTGCCTTGCAACGAGGTCGACACGTCCAGCAGGGTGTCGGGTTCGGACACTGACATGTGCGACTGTGCCGCGCGTCCACCGGCGCCGCGCGCGGCATTCTGCTCGGGCGTCATCGGGCTGGCCTTGTC
This sequence comes from Burkholderiales bacterium, assembly GCA_038247175.1. Lineage (GTDB taxonomy): Bacteria > Pseudomonadota > Gammaproteobacteria > Burkholderiales > Burkholderiaceae_C > CAISIP01. The sequence goes on from JBBRVD010000044.1 coordinate 21,349, forward strand.
GCCTGTGGCCACGCGCAATCCGATGGCCACAAAGCCGATGATCACGATGGCCAGCGCAGCGGCCAGCATCATCGGCTGCGGCAGGTTGAACATCCAGCCACCGAGCCAGGCGAGCATCAGCAGCAGGCTGGTGGCCACCAAGGTCGACTGGACGGTCGACCGCAAGGGCGACAGCGGTTGGAAGCGCGGCAGTGACGGACGGCTGGTCATGATGAACAATTCCCAGGAAATAACGGTCCGCTACGCGGATCGGGTGGCTTGTGCGGCAGTCTAGGCCGCATGTATGACAGGGTGAAGGCACAATTTATCGTATTTGTCATCGCAGTGACGTCACCATTCGCACAGTTGCTGGGGCTCAGCTTGGCTTGTGGCGGCGCGGTTCCGCATAATGCAGGCCATATCTGACCTAACGATGGGGGACACGATGGTGGCGTCGGCGCAATTTGGGGACGGTGTGGCGTATGTTGCCGGGAAGTACCTGCCGATTGCGCAGGCGTCCATTCCGATCACGGACTGGGGTTTTCTGCGCTCGGATGCAACCTACGACGTGGTGACGGTCTGGAACGGCGCATTTTTCCGCCTCGACGCCCATCTGGAGCGGTTCATGCAGAGCTGTCAGCGATGGCGCCTGAATCCGGGCCTGAGTCCGGCGCAGGTCACCCGCGTCCTGTCGCGTTGTGTGCGGCTCAGCGGCCTGCGCGCCTCCTATGTCGAGATGATCTGTACCCGCGGCCAGCCGCCCTGGGGCTCGCGCGATCCCCGCCAGGCCGTCAACCGTTTCTATGCATTTGCCGTGCCATATGTCTGGCTGGCCAACGAGAAGCAGCGGGTATCCGGGTTGCACCTGGCAATCAGCGACGTGCAGCGCATTCCGGCGGGCTCGGTCGATCCCAAGGCCAAGAACTACCACTGGAACGACCTGACGATGGGTTTGTTCGGTGCCCTAGATGCCGGCGCGGACACGGTGGTGCTGGTCGATGGCGCCGGCCATGTCGTCGAGGGACCGGGATTCAACGTGTTCTGCGTCAAGGACGGCGTCGTGTTGACCCCGGCCGCCGGCATGCTTGAGGGCATCACCCGGCGCACGGTGATCGAGATGGCGCATGCGCACAAGCTGCCGCTGCAGATCCGCCCTGTCACGGCGCAGGAGTTGCGTGCGGCCGACGAGATTTTCCTGTCCAGCTCGGGCGGTGGCGTGTTGCCGGTAACCCGTGTCGACGGGCAGGCGATCGGCAACGGCGAACCCGGCGCGATCACGCGCAGACTCGTCGATACTTATTGGAACTGGCACAACGACCCTGCCTACTGCCTGCCGATCGACTACACCTTTTAAGTGCGGCCGCGGCGGTCAGGGCAACAGCCTGCTGGTGCGAGGCTGAACAGGGCGTCGAAACTACCCGCAGGCTCGAAGCGCTGGTTGCGACATGCCTGCGGGCGCTCGCTGCAGCCGGTAGCGCCTGAACTGTGGCGTGCGCCGCGTCCGGCCGCGTCGCAGACCGACAGGCGCGCCGGGCGCAGGCTATATACTCGAAGGTTCGGCGGACGGCTGCGATAGGCGCATCCGACCGTCACGGGACGGCTCGACTATTCGTGTGGTGCAACCTCAGCGGGCGGTTGCATGGCATGCGCCAGGCCTGTTCGGTCGGTGCCGGCCACACTGGGCTGCGCCCATGCGCAACCTCTGATGGCTGTCGCACATCCAGTTTGTTGGAAATCCACGGGAGTATTGGCCATGGCCAAGGAAGAGCTGATTGAAATGAGTGGTCTGGTAACCGAGGTGTTGCCTGATTCGCGGTTCCGCGTCACGCTGGACAACGGGCACCAGCTGGTGGCCTACACCGGAGGAAAGATGCGCAAGCACCATATCCGGATCATCGCCGGTGACAAGGTGTCGATCGAGTTGTCGCCCTACGACATGACCAAGGGCCGCATCACGTTCCGGCACATTGCCGGCCGCGGTCCGGGCCCGCAATAAGCGCACGGGACTGCTCCGGTCCGGGAACGAGCCGGGAACGGGCCGGCA
>JBBRVD010000045.1:0-22873 GCA_038247175.1 Burkholderiales bacterium
AACCGCTTCGGCTGGTTGGTCGAGATCGATCCCTGGAACCCGAACTCGACGCCGGTCAAGCGCACGGCCCTGGGCCGCTTCAAGCACGAAAGCGCCGGTTACGTCGTCGGCACCGACAACAAGGTCACTGTCTACCTCGGCGACGACGAGCGCAACGACTACCAGTACAAGTTCGTTTGCACCGGCTTGTTCAATCCGAAGAACCGCGGCGCCAACCGCGACCTGCTGGACAGCGGCACCCTGTACGTGGCGAAGTTCAACGCCGACGGCAGCGGCCAGTGGCTGCCGCTGGTGTGGGGCCAGGGCGACCTGACGCCGGCCAACGGCTTTGCCGACCAGGCCGAGGTGCTGATCAAGGCGCGCCAGGCCGCCGACCGTCTGGGCGCCACGATGATGGATCGCCCGGAGTGGGTGGCCGTGCACCCGACGACGCGCGAGGTCTACCTCACACTCACCAACAACAACCGCCGTGGCAGCAACCCGCCGTCCAGCAATCTGGCAGGTGGCACCACCACTGCCGGCTCGGCGCGCCCGCCGGTGGACGCGGCCAACCCACGCGCGGACAACCGCTACGGCCACATCATCCGCTGGACGGAGACCGGCGGCGACGTCGGCGCCACCACCTTCGACTGGGACATCTTCGTCGAGTGCGGCGACAGCCTCAGCGCCATGCCCAACCGGCAGGGCAACATCATGGGCGACGACCTGGGTGCACCCGATGGCCTGTGGTTCGACAAGGATGGCCGGCTGTGGATCCAGACCGACCAGCAGGGCGACGGCGAAGGCGACTGGATCAACATCGGCGGCAACGCGATGTTCTGCGCCGATCCGAGCACGCGGCAGATCACGCGCTTTTTGACCAGTCCGAGGAACTGCGAGGTCACCGGCGTGGTCACCACGCCCGACGGCAAGACCATGTTCGTCGGCATCCAGCACCCGGGCGAAGACTGGGCGCCGGGCAACTTTACCGACAAAAGCACCTGGCCCGACAGCGGCGTCAACGGCCCCACCACGCAAATGACGGTGGTCAAGCCGCGCTCCTCGGTGGTTGTGATCACCAAGGATGACAACGGTGTCATCGGTACCTGACGCCTGCCGACCCCAACCCACGCATTTCAACCAAGGAAAGTCCATGAAACTGAAACAGATTCCCATCGCCGCCGCCCTCGTGCTGGCGGCCGCCCTGCCGGCCCAGGCCGCATTGACCAACGACGTCGGCGCCATCGCCGCACCGTCGCAGATGGTCGACTTTGAAACCTTCGATGGGCTGGAGACCACTGGCCCTGTCATGGTTGCACCCGGTCTCATTTTCACCGGTGACCAGGGCTCGGTGCTGGGCGCCTTCATTGCCGACCTGGGCGACAACGGCCTGTGGGGCGCCGGCAACTCCTTTGCCGCAAGCGGCTTCATCGGCGAACTGCGCTTCACCTTCGACGGCGGCCTGGTCTCCAGCGGCGCTGGCGCCCTGGTCAACCACTTTTCGGTCTCACCACTGCCATTTTCGGTGGTGATCTCCGCCTATGGCGTGAACAACCAGATCATCGAAACCCATACGGTGACGGTCGCCACGGCTGCCGACAGTCTGAACGACGGGCTGTTCCTGGGCATCGTGCGCCCACAGGCCGACATCCGCTCGATCTCGTTCAAGGGTAACGGCGTGGTGCTCGACAACATGAGCTTCACGTCCCCCGTGCCCGAGCCCGGAGCCTGGGCGATGATGGCGCTCGGCCTGGCAGCAGTGGGCGCGATCACTCGCCGCCGTGCTGCGCGACGCCAGGTCTGAGGCACATCCGCAGTCTGAGCGGCGCACGCCATGACTTCGCGACGCAGCGCAGGCCTGGCCCTGTTCGGCGGCGGCGTGCTCGCCGCCAACGCTGAGCGCGCGCAGGCGACAACGCAGTTCAGCGCGTTTGAAGCCGTGGCGGACGCGACAATCTTTGCCGAGCAAAGCGGCGGTACCGCCTATGACGCGGTCGCCGATGGCCGCGGAGGTAACCTGTGGACCTCGGTGCTGGCTGCCGGCGTGGTGCGGCGGGCGCTGGTCCGCTTCGACCTGTCAGCCCTGCCTGCTGGCGCCCAGGTGGTGTCGGTTCAGGTGGAGGCCTTCATGATCCGCCTGCGCGAACCGCAGACGATCGCGCTGCACCGCATCACCGCGCCTTGGAGCGAGGGCCCTGCAAATGGCGGTGATGCCGGCATCGGCGCCCCTGCCAGTGCGGGTGACTGCACCTGGTCGCACCGCGTCTGGCCCAACCAGCCCTGGGCCACCCGCGGCGGCGAATTCCTGACCTCGGCCAGCGCCGGCTCCGCCGTGTCCGGCTGGCCCGCCCCGGTGCAGTGGGCGAGCACCCCGGAACTCGTCGACGACGTGCAGGGCTGGATCGACGCACCCGCCGGCAACCACGGCTGGATGCTGATCGGCACCGAATCAGGCACACAGAATGCGTCGCGACTGGCCAGTCGGGAAAATAGCGGCGCCAGCGGACGACCCCGTCTGCGCGTCAGTTGGCTGCCGCAGTCGGCCGATGCCGAGGTGCCCCTGCCACTGTGGGCACTGGCACTGTTCGGCGCGGGCGCCGGCTTGGCCCTTTGGCGCCGTCGGCGCGACTGAACTGCGGCACGGCCCGTGGCACGCGCCCTACCGCTGCTTGCCGGCCTGCTCTGGTTCGGTGTGCTGTACGGCCTGTACACACAGTGGCCCCAGCTGGCGCTCTGGGCCATCGAGGACGCCACCGTACGCCCCGCGGCCGCGCTGCTGGCCTGGTGGGACCCCGGGATGCAGGCACGCGCGCAGGGCTCGCGCCTGGTGGTGAGCGCGGGCGCGTTACAAGTACTGCGCGGCTGCGAAGGTACCGATCTGGCCCTGCTGTCCGCCAGCGCCATGCTCGCGGCACCGCTGGCCTGGCGCCAGCGCCTGATAGGTCTGGCCATCATGCTGTTTGCGGTGTTTGTGCTCAATCAGGTCCGACTGCTGGTGTTGCTGCAGGCGCACCTGAACATGCCGCAGCACTTCGAGCAGCTGCACACGCTGTGGCTGCCGCTGCTGATGGTGCTGCTGCTCGGCGGCTTGCTGCTGACCTGGGTCGGGCGCTTCGCGCGGCCATGAAGGCAGCCGTGCTGCGCGCCCTGGTGGCCGCCCCGCTGCTGCTGCTGCTGCTGGCGTTGGCGGGTTCGGCGCTGCTGCAGCCGCTGCTGCCGGCGGCGCGCGCCGTGATGGCCTGGGTCGAACCGGCCTTTGCCGTCCAGAACTTGCAGCTCCTGGCGCAGCCCGACGGCGAACGTTTGCGCGCCCAGGTGGCGATTGCACGCCCGGTGGCGGTGGGAGAGCGGCTCGTGATGCCGCATCCGCGCGGACGCGCTCACGCGCAGGCTCCTGCCGCCCAGGTTTGGTACGCGCCACTGCTGCTGGTGCTGCTGCTGCTCGCCTGGCCGGCGGCCACCTGGGGTGAGGCACTGCTGCGCGCTCTGTTGGCGCTGCCTGCGTTGGCGCTGGTGATGGCGCTGGACCTGCCGCTGGTATTGCTGGCCGAGATCTGGAAACTGTTGCTCGACGCGCACGACCCCGGCGGCTGGAATCTGCTGGTGGCATGGTCCGACCTGCTGCGCAGCGGAGGGCGCGTGATCACGGGCGTGCTGGTGGCGACGGCAGTGTTGACAGCGGCCTGCGCGCTGGAACGCTGGCGGCTCGGGCGTCGGACGCCCGGCAATCAAGCGGCCGTTCGGCGGCCACGCCACGGTCGCGGGCCGATCCGGCCGGCACCGTGAGGACTTACGGCTTGTCATCGCAAATGCAGAGGTAAAGCTGTGTTGTTTGGCAGATCGGCGCACTGCCGCGTCGATACACTGCTACGACGGCAGGTCCATAGCGGCCTGCATGCCGGACTCCCCATGAATATCAACACGATTGCACTCGACCAGCCATCCGGCCCGACGGCAACGAACGCGCCGCGGGGCGGTCATGGCGGATTCCAGGTCGCCTACGCACGCGTGGTCGGCGAGAGTGGCGCGCCGCCGTGGCGCGACTTGGCGACTGCGCCAGCATCGCGCGGGCAGGACAGATCCCCGCCTGCGGACGAGCCCGCGCATACCGTCCGTGCGGGCGAAACGCTCTACGCAATCGTGCGCGCGCGCCTTGCGACGATGCATGTGGACGCGAGCGCCAAAGCCTCGATGCAGGGCGTGCAACAACTCGCGCAGGCGAACCGTATCCTGAACCCGGACCGCATCTACGTCGGGCAAAAGCTTGACCTCTCGGCGCTCGGGTCGTCCCGGGGTCATCAAACGGCGTTACCGGCTGACGCCATCGATCGATCCGCGACCGTCGCCAGCGCAGTCGATCCACTCCAGCCATGGCCGTGGGAGGCGCCGGCGCCGCAAGTCGCCCCGAAGATCACGGCCAACGTGACGGCAGCCGCGCCGCTGACGATGGACACGTTGCCGGCGACGCTCGCGCGAGGCGATGCTGCAGCGGTGATTGATGCCGCAGCGGTGGTGGATGCCGCAGCCGTGGTGGATGCCGCAGCCGTGGTGGATGCCGCAGCGGTGGTCGATGCCAGCGCCCGTTCTCCGCTCGCACTGCGCGAGGTTGCACTCTATGAACAGACTGCGTCGATCGTGCCGGCAAGGCCCGCCGAAACCACGCGCGAACTGCCCGATATCGTCTACAAAGGCGTAGTCGGCAAGGTACTTGACGCCATGCCGCTCGAGGCAGCAACACGCACGGGGCTGCAGCAGGCCAACGCCGTGGTCAGCGGCGTGGTGCTTGCGCGTGCGCTCGGCGCTCTCACCGGCCTCGGCGCGCCGTTGCTCACGGTCGCCGGCCTGATCTGGGGCGTCTTCTCGGCGCGGCAGATCGACGCGGCAGCAACGGGCGATTCGAAAGCGATCGGCGCACCGACGCCGGCGGGGGACCCGAAACCGGCCGGCGATGCGATACAAACCGCGCAAGGCAAGCCGCCCGAAGCGCACTTCTAATAGCAAGCGCCGAGCAAGGTCGCAGGGCGCCGAACCCTTGCGTCAATTCTCCGCCAGGCGGGTAGCCCTTGACGAGTCGATGGCCTCGAGGGCTCCCATGTAAGAGGATGAACCTTGTCAACGTTCAGCCGATACGCCTGCGTCCGTCAGCGGTGTCTTCAAGCAACGCAAATTGATCCCGGCAGAAAGCTCTGCCTGTAGTTGGCGCCGGTTTTGCCGATAAGACTGCTATCACTGTGTCGCGGACGATCGCAACCGCAGGACGAAGGTGGCGGCCAACAGTGCGCGGTGGCATCGGCTGGCGCCTTCGTCGCTCCTCGCCGACGGGCGTGTGCGATGCAGCGTTTTCCCATTTCCAGTCCAGGTCAGCCCGGCACCCTCCAGGAGCAGCAGATGTCGAAAACCACCATTGCCATCCTGTCGCTCCTGTCGCTCCTGTGGCCAGCAGTGTCCTGGGGGCAGAGTATTCCGACCGTCACGCAGTGGATCGCCCTTTTTCAGGAAGTCCACCGGCACCCCCTGTTCAGCAACCTGAAGGTCAGCTACGCCAAAATACCGGCTGAAGCCGCGGGTTATTCGCCCGTGGGTGTCATGCCCAGGGAAGGGCAGGACTGTGTTGTCGCCATTTCGGAGGGCGACAATTCAAAGTTGGGCCGGATGATGGCATTGACATCCTCGCCCGAAACAGCGCGGGCATTCTTGCTCACCATTGCGGCCCACGAATTGGGGCACTGCTTTCGCATTCGAAGCAAAAACCTGTCGGTGCAGTTGTGGGAACGGGTGCATGCCACGGCACCCGGCTCTGCAGAGCGTCGCGGCATGGAAAAGGTGATTTCGATTGAAGAGGCCTACGCCGACGCATATGCATTTGCCTATATTCGCGATGCCCATCCGCAGATGTATGCGGCGATGTTCCAGGCGATGCACAGTCTTCGGCACGAACCGGCATTTGCGACCCCGTTCTACCAGGTCGGGCCTCTGTACCTGCAACTCGGTAGCCGCGGGCTGGACGTCAGCCTTTCACTGCAGATGCAGGTGGAGGTCGTCATGAGTGAGTCCAGGTTCGAAGTTCCATGAACTGGCGCTGACCCGCCACTGCCTTTCACCAAGCCACGCCGTTTCAGGCCGGCAGCGCCTCGGTGACCTGGCTGCCCAGCAACTCCCTGAGCTCATCGCCCGACAATACCTCGCGCTCGAGCAGACGCTGCGCCATGGCGTCCAGGCGCGCGCGGTTGCCACGCAGCAGCCGCTGGCAGGTGGCCTGGCTTTTTTCGAGCAGCGAGCGCGCTTCCTTGAGCAACGCACCCTGAATATCCGGGCCCAGCAATTCGCGCGGGACACCGGCCACGCTGAGCAGCCCGAACGCGTCGGAGAATCCGAGCGAGCCCACCATCTTGATGGCCAGTTCGGAGGCACGTTTCAAGTCGTCCGAGGCACCCGATGACACGCTGTCAAATACCAGCAGTTCAGTCTCGCGGCCGGCAAGCGTCATGGCCAGACGGCTCGTCAATTCGGATTGCTTGTACAAGGGGTCTTCGTTCTCGCGGGTGATGTAGGTCACGCCCAGCGCCTGGCCGCGCGGCTCGATCGTCACGCGTTCCACGACGCCGGCATGGAGCCAATGTCCGACCAACGCGTGGCCGGCCTCGTGGTAGGCAATGCGCGTGCGGGTTTCCTGCGTGAGCAGGCCGCTCAATGACGAGACCTCGCCGCCGAGTTGATGTGTTTCGATCGCGCGCAGCAGGTGCTCGGAGCTGACAGACTCGGCCCGAGCTTCGGCTGCCGTGGACGCCGCTTTATTGACCGTGTTGGCGATTTCGGCTGGCGACAAGCCCGCTGTCATGCGCGCCATCGCCGCGGTATCGGCCGAGCCATCGTGCGCGACGCGCCCGATATACAGATCGAAAAGGCTCTGGCGCTCGGGCAGGGTCGGCAAACCTAGCCGCACCAGCATGTCGAAGCGGCCCGGTCGGCGCATCGCCTCGTCGATGTTGTCCTCGTGGTTGGTTGCGGCCACCACCACCACGTTTTCCAGGGCGTCGAAGCCGTCCATCTCGACCAGCACGCGGTTGATGATGCGGTTGAGCTCGGATTCGGCACTGCCGTTGTCGCCGCCCCGCGAGCGCTTGCCGATGCCGTCGACTTCATCGATGAAAAGAACGCACGGCGCGCTCTTGCGCGCCAGCTTGAACAGATCCTTGACCTTGCCAACGCCCACGCCGTAGAACGATGCCGTGAAGTACGAGCCGTCCACCGAGATGAAGTTCGCCTTGCTTTCGCCCGCCAGCGCGCGCGCCAGCAAGGTCTTGCCGGTTCCCGGCGGGCCCACCAGCAGCACGCCGCGCGGCGCCGAGGCACCGAGCTTCAGATAGTGCGAGGGGTCATGCATGAATGCCTTCACGCGGTTCAGCGCGGCCTTGGCTTCGGCGTTGCCGATCGCGTCGGCGAATCGCGTGTCAGGCCGCGTGGCCAGTCTGGACGCAGCGCCACCGGCGCTGATCTGCAGCTTGAATGCGACGAACATGGCCCCGATCATCGAGGCCACCAGCAGCAGCGGCGCGCCCAGGCCCTTGACCGCATCCATCCAGCGGTGGCCGGTCGTGCGAGCATCGACCGCGATGCTGACCAGCGGAAAGCCGGCGACAACACTCTTTTGCGCCAGCCCGTCGAGTGCGGTGCCGATGCAGCCCAAGGCGGTGCATCCGGGCGCGGTGGAGCTGGCCTTGTCGCCGTTCTTGAGCGTATACAGCACCAGCCCGGGCTGCGCCGTGGCAAGCCCGACGGCGGCCACCTGATCGGCGTCGAGCAAGCGCCGGAACTCCGAGATGTTGCGCTGGTGTGCCAGCCATTCTTCGGGCGCGCTCTCAAAGCGCAGCGCGTCGGGGCTCTTGCGCGCGTTGGTCTGCGACGTCGCCCATTCGTTGAGCGTGACCAGGCCACTCAACAGCAGCACAAGAGCCGCGATGGCCAGGGAAACACGTGGATTCGAGCGCGCGCGCTGAAGTAGATTCTTCATCAGGGTGTCCGGGAAAAGGTGAACGATGACGAACGGATCAGCCACCGAAACGAACGGAGCAGCCGCTGAGACATCAACGGCTTTTCAGGCTAAAACGATAACAGCGGCCGCGTTCTGCCTGGCGCGAAAAAGCGGCATCATCCCCGTCTATTTCTGAGCTGACCTCTGACAGACGGTTCAGCGCTGCCGCGTGGTGATGAAGTTCACCTCAACCCGCCGATTCGGCAACAAGCATTCCAGTTCCTCGGCGCGCGAGAGGTATTTGCCGGCGCACGGGCTGACTGGCTCGCGGTCGCCCCGCACCGCAGCGGTGATCAGCGCGGCCGCAATACCCTTTTCCTGCAATAACCGGCTGACGGTGTCCACGCGCGAGCGGGCCAGTGCCAGGTTGTAGTCGGCCTTGCCGGTGCGGTCGGCGTGGCCGATCAGTTGCACCTGCACCAACGTGCTGCCAGGTTCGCGGGCACGGGCGACGGCCGCATCGAGCCGCTCCAGCATCATGGCGCGCGCCTGATCACGCTGGTAGCGGTCATGGTTGAACAGCACATTGGCTTGAAATTCGAATGGCTGCGGCGGCACGGCTGGCGATACGGCCGCGGCTGGCGCGATGGCCGGTGGTGCAGTCGGGGGCGGAGCAGGAAGAGGCACCGCCACCGTGGCCACGGGCGCAGCAGGCTTGGGGAAACAAGCCTCGGCGGCAACGGCTGCTTGCGCCAGCGCGTCTTCGGCGATCTGCACGTAAGGCTGAGCATGACGCCATCCCTGCTGCCTGTATTCGTTGCCGGCATGCACCAGTTCGACTTCGGCACATGCCACCTTGTCAGCCACGCATTGCAAACCACCGTGCGACTTGAGCTTGTCGGCGGCGGCCCACAAGTCTGGGCGCAACTTGTCGGCATCGTTGACCAGGCGGGTGTCCTTCGGGAGCGGCGAGTTACCGCGCTCCATCTGCTCCAACAGCAGCACCGACTCGGTCAAGGCCTGCTGTGGATACGCACTGCGGTCGTTGCGGGTGTATTCATGGAATGCGGTATCCAGCCAGCACTGCGCCTTGGCCAGGTGATAGTCGCGCACCGGCCGGCCGCTATCGTTCAAGGCCTTGATACGCGCCTGCGCCCGCTCGAAGGTCTGGTAGTCGGCGTCGATGGCACGGTCGCTGATACGCTGCGCGGATGGCGTCAGTGTTGTCTGCGTTTGTGCGCCGACGGCAAAACCGACAGAAATCAGCGCCATTGACAGCAGGTTTCGGGAGTTGAACGGAGTCATGGTGGTCCCAGATTCAGGTTGGGGCGGCAGCGGCGGCTCAATTGCCGCGCTCCAGGCTGCGGTTGACGGACGGCTTGTTGCTTTTGAACAGGTCTTCGTCAAACTTCCAGCGCAGTCGGATGTAAGCGCCCTTGCGGGTGTATTCGGTGCCCGTCAGGTCACGGTCGTGGAAACCGTCCCAGTTCAAGCCGACCGCCAACCACAGATTGGTCTGTACCTGGTAGCCCAGTTCCGCGCCCTGCGCCCACTGGCGTGCGTCGCCGGTACTGCTCATCAGCACGCTGGTCATCAGCGAGCCGCTCCACTTCTCGGTGAAGTCATACACCACCCGGCCGCCCAACAAAAAAGCGGAATAGGAGTCGCGCACGCTGTCGATATCCTCGCGCACCCACTTGGCGGCGACGCGGCCGGTCCACCACCAGGGGCGACTCGGATGGTAATCGGCATGGGCCGACACGATATGGGCGACACGTTCGTTACGCGGCGTGACGCTGCCGTCTTTCTCCTGCTTGTATTCATAACGCGCCAACGCGTTCATGCGATTGGTATCGGTGTCGCGGTAGGCCACGCCGATCTGGAACCTATCCTGCACCAGGTCACCGGTGGCGCGGTTATCCTGCACCAGCAGGTAGTTGCGTGCCAGCAGAGTCCAGTCGCGGTCGAGCTTGCGCGCCACCATGATTGTCGACAGGTAGCTGTCGTTACCCGGCAGCGCCACTGTCGAATCTGCTCTTCGCCACTCCAGCCGACCCGACACCCGCCACAACGGATGCGCGCTCCAGTCGGCACCGCCGGTCAGTGCAGTCGCCTGCTGACCGCCACCGGACAATACCACCAGCCGCTCGACGCCGGTGCTCAGGCGCAAGCCTTCGTCCACATTCCAGACATTGCGCACGCCGGAGGCCAGCTGCACGTCCTGCGCATTGATCGCGTCGCGCACCCGGTACTCGCTGAACACCTGCCCACCCACCATGTAGTCGGTCTGCACGCCCGCCACCAGCACATTGCCGCGAGCCGACGGGCTGATCGAATACAAGGACGAAAGGCCAGACTGCGACTCAAGCCGGCCATACAGCCTCGTACGCTCGGCGAGCTGGTAGTCCGCGCCAATCGCGGCCCGACGGCGTGCATCACCATTGAGCGCGACTTCGATCTCACCGCGCAAACCCAGTTTATCGGTGGCGCGGTAGCTGGCGCCGATCCGTATGGTCTGTGCATCGAGCGTCTCGGGCCCACCAGCCACGTCGCTGGTGGTCGGGAAGACCGCGCCGTTGTTGACCAACGGCAGGCCGGTGGCCGGGTCGATCGCGCCAGCGCCATTGCCGAAGAAGCCGCCGCCATTGCCGCCGAATATCGAACCGGTGGTGGACGCACCCAGCGGCGCGGTGACGGGTTGCGCCACCGACAGGCCGTTGCCATTGGCGCTGCGCTCTTCATGGATGTCGCGCAGCGCAAAGTCCAGCGTCAGGCGGTCGGTGGCCTGGTAGGACAGTCCCAGTTGCGCTCCCCGGCGCTCGGAGTCGCTGATGCGGTCGCGCGAGCTGACCGCTTCGCCATACAACCGCACCCTTTCGCTGAGCGGGGTTTCACCATATACACCGGCATCGCGCCGACCGCCGGCAAAAGCCGCAGCCTGGTTATTGAACCCGGCGTCGCTGCGAGCGGCGAAGGCCCGTAATTTCATGCTGCCATCGTCGTGGCGCAGCTCGATGCGCGCTGCGTTGCCGCTGACCTCGCCCACGGTCGCCCCCAGCGCTGGAGTGGAGTACGTGTTGACGCCATTCGTGTTCACGTCGGACGTTGTACGCGCAGCCTCCAGCACCAGCCAGGTGTGGGCGCCCAGTTTGAAGCCCAGGTTGGCGCTGCCCATGCGAAACGGCGCCAGCGGGTTGAGATCACGCACCAGCGAACCGCCCACTTGTACGCGGTCATTCAGATGGAGCTGGCCGTCGGCGCCGATCAGCCAGAAGGAGTCGCCCCCCTGCTCGACCTCGTAGGTGATGCGCACCGACACCGGGTTCAGGTTGCTGTCCACCGACGGCACCGGCTGGCTGAACAAGATGCGCCCGGAGAACGGCTCGAAGGTGTAGTCGACGAAACGCGTCAATGGGCTCGCGCTCAGGATACTGGCCGGCTGGTTGCGGTCCCGCACCACCAGCTCGACCTTCTCGCTGTTCTGCAGTCCGCTGTTGTTCGACACCGCATACGGGCCGGACACGCCACGGCCGGCGAATTCCTCGATCACTTGCTTGAGGTTGTCGCGCGCGGCGTAAAAGTTGGCGTGGTACTGGTCGGTCTCGCCGTGCAGCCGCAGCCCGGTCACGGTGCGGTTGTAGTTGCCGAGCTGGCGCAGCTGCAAGCCAGCGGTGGCGCCGCCACCGCTGAGCTGCGAAAAGCCCGAACCGGTGCTGAAGTCGCCGAACAGCGCGTAATGCCGGTCCTTGTCAATGCGCACATACAGCGGACTGGTCGAACGCGCGTCGAAACCGCGCAGCGACGAGTCGCCATACACCGGATACATCTGGTCGGGCTGAATGTCGCGCAGCAACCGCTCGCGGGTGTCCTTGTCGGAGTCGTAGGCGGCCGTGAGCAGGTATTCGCCCATGATCGTGCCCTTGAGGAAAAACGCGGCACGAACCGCACGGCTGGACTTGCCGTTGTTGAACTGGTATTCGAACTTTCGAATCTCCTGCTCGAACACATCGTTATCGCGCGGCGCAGCCAGCCGGGCATTGGAGCCACGCCCGAAGTGGATCACGCCTTCGATGAGGCCGACCGCCAGCATCTCACGCATCTCGGGCAGGAACTGCACCGCACCGCTGGCCTGCTCCCGCCCGGCGGTCACGCGCACGGTGACCTCCATCGGTTCGGCCGGCGCGATCAACTCGAATTCGCCGCGTCCCGCGATCACCTTGAGCTGGGTGCCGGGAATGACGCGGTCCAGATCGCGCCCGCCCGGGCCGAGTTCATCGGTGCGGGCGCCTGGCAACAACAGCCGCCCGCCGCTGGCCTCGATCGTCACGAACGCGTCGCCGCTGGCCTGCCTGCCCTCGCGGTCGAGCAGGCGCACCGTGAAACTCACCCGCGACTGGCCATCGGCCGGCACGCCGTTGCGGTCGAGTTCGACCACGATGCGATCCACTTGCGCATTGATGCCGTAATCGTTCGGACCGATGGTCTGACTGAACACCGACGGCCGTGCGTCGGACGGCTGGGCACTGACTGGGGCATGCGCCAGCCAAGGGCCAACTGCCATCGCCAACGCCAGCGCGCGCAACCGGGGAGCAGCCCTGTGCGAGGGTCGTTGACGTTCAGCGCAGCGCATGGGAGCCTCCGCGCAGATCAAGATAGGACGTAGGCCCAACCGGCACGGGCACCGGCCCCCGGGGGTCTGGAGGCGGTGCGCCCGGGCGTTCCGGTGTGCGCGGCGCCACCGGTTTCTGGTTCGCATTGTCGGTGGCCTGCCGTGGCGCCAGGGCCGGTTTGCTCTCGAATCGCAGCACCGCGCCGGGGCGGGTTTCCAGCTGCGGCACCACCACCTCACCCTGGGTCCGGCGCGCCTTGACCTGCTCCATCACCGTGTTGGAGCAGCTGCCCTCGATGAAGTCGGCCCGGTGCAACTCGCCGTTGCGGATATCCAGCAACAGGCTGCCGGCATCGCCCGCGTTGCGATTGGACGAAGTCGTCAACCGCGATCCTTGCGGCAACGTGCTCTTGTCGAGCTTGAGCACATGGGTCCGCGGTGCCAGATTGCAGATGCTGTACTTGCCCTCGGAATCGCTGACCAGCTGCGTCCCATTTTGCAGATAAAGCCGCACACCCGGAATACCGAGCTCTTCGCGGTCCTGCACATGGTTGCCATTGCAGTCGACAAACACCTTGCCCAGCACGCAGGCCTCGCTGGTGAATACGCCGCCGGTCACCCGCACCCGCCACCGCGCGATGTTGGAGACAAACTGGCCCGAGCTTGCCTGCGCCCGGTTGATGCCGTTGCCCTGCTGCGCGCCGACTGCCACCCGCACCCGGTAGGTCAGCGTGGCGGTGCTGCGCGCAGCCATGTTGCCCAGCGCATAGTTCAGCACCGGGCCGGCGCCACCGGCCGGGTCAGCCACCGCCACACCACCGAGACGGCTGGTGCCCGCGATATAGCGGAAACCTGGCGGCAGCGTGTCGGTCACGGTGACGTTGTTCAGCACGCCCAGGCTGGTGTTGCGCACTGCCACCGTGTAGCGCAGGCTGTCGCCGAGTTCGACCACGCTGGCCGATCCGGTCTTGCTGATCATCAGCACATTGGCACCGAACGGGTCCAGCGGAATATGGTTGTTCAGCAGGTTGGCCGACCCCGGAATGGTGATGTCGAAATCGAAGTAATGCTGCGTCGTGCCCTGGTTGCCTGGGGCCAGTGCGGCCGTGCTGCCCGGGCAGGTGGCCGGGTCATGCACCGGGCTGGCGGCGCCTGGCGCGTCACCCTGGGTCTGCACCAGTGCCGGGTCGGGCGCAGCTGCCAGCGTGACCGGATTCGCGCACACCGGTATCAAGGCCGACGGGGCCGCAATATAACCCGCCGGGTAAGTCGTGACCGCCAGGCTGTAGCGCCCGGTCGGCGCCGTAGGGTTGAGCAGGAACTGGTAGAAACCGTCCGGCCCGGTGGTCACGACCGCACTGCCGCCCACCACATCGGTCAGCGGGTTGAGCCCGACCGGCCCGGTGATGGTCACGACGGCGCCAGCTACCGGCAAACGGGTCAGCGCGTCATAGACGACACCAGCCGGATCCAGCGGCAGGCTTTGCTGCACCGTGGTCGCGCCGGCCACCAGTGTCAGGCCACTGAGCGTGCCGTCCGCATTGCTGGCACCGCCCGGGTTGGCTCCCGAACGAACGCCAGAGTTGGTATTGGTGCTGCCCACGATCCTGCCGTTGGTGAAGCCGATACCGGTCTCGTTAGGCACCGGGCGACCGAACACGGTGCCGCCGGCGGGCTCGCGGAACTGGATCCGGTAGCCCGAGCCCGGTGCCAGACCGGTGAACTGGTAGCTGCCGGATGCATCGGTGGTGGTGGTGCCGATCGGCACGCCGGCGCTGGTGATCTCCACCGTCCAGCCTGCAACAGGCGGCTCACCCGGATCGCGGGCTCGGTCGTGGTTGGTGTCGCGCCAGATCGAGCCGCTGACGGCCGCCGCCAGGTCGATCGGCGTCGGGTCATTGGCGCTGTTGTTGCCACTGAGCCCCGGCGGCTCGCCGCCGCCACTGACCACTGCCCGGTTGACCAGGATCTGGCCGGCCAGTCCGCCCGCGACCGCCACCCGCACGATGACTGGCGCAGCCGAGCCGGCAGGCGCAACCACGGCGGCCGTGGTGCAGGTCACGGTCTGTCCTGCGCCGGTGCAGGACCAGCCAGCGCCCGTGGCCGAAACCAGCGACATACCCACCGGCAAGCTGTCGACCACGGTGATCGTGCCGCTGCTGGCCAGGGCACCGATATTGCCGACCGTGAGCGTGTAGTAGCCGCTGCTCGAGCCTTGCGCAAAGCTGGCCGGCGTGTGGCTCTTGCTCACCCGCAGGTCCGGCACCAGGCCGGCGCGTTCGGCGAAATTATTCGATGCCGATACGGCGTTCGGGCCGCTCAGGTTGATACCGGTGATGTTGCTGGGCGAGGCACCCACCACGCCGGCCACGCCGCCGGTGGTACCCGCGCTGGCGATGCCGTCGGTGGTTCCCGGTGGCTGCCGAGGCTGGGTGATCGTGTAGGCGTTGCCCTCCGGTACGCCGTCGAATCGGTAACTGCCGTCCGCTGCGGTGACGGCGGTCAGGTTGACCGGGTTACCGTTGATGTCGACCCCGGTCAGCACCAGGGTCTGGCCGGCCAGACCGTTGTCGGTGTTCTCGAAGCTGCCATTGTTGTCATAGTCCACGAACACCCGGCCGCCGACGCTGCGGCTATTCGAGATTTCGGCGAAATTGTTGCTGCTGCTGGTGGTACGTGGCGGCAAGCTGATGCTGCTGATGCGGCTGGGCGCTACCGTGGGTGCACTGGCGGTGCCGGCCGCACCGCCATTGCCGACCGGGCCGGCCGACGTGATGCCGTTGCTGGTGCCGACCGGCTGCGTGGGCTGGCGCACGCTGTACACGCCCGGCGGCCGGTCGACAAAGCGGTAGCTGCCGTTGGCATCGGTCGTGGTCGTGGCAATCACCGCGCCACCGGCATCGAGCAGCTCCAGCGTGACGTTGTCCAGCGGGGTGTCGGCGCCGTTCTGCACTCCGTTGTTGTTCTGATCGATGAACACACGGCCTTCAATCACCGACGGTATGACCTCGGCGAAGTTGTTGTTGGCCGATCCGCTGACGGCGCCACCGGCCCCGTCCCCATTGAGCAAGATACCTGTGATCTGGCTGCTGGTCGGGTTCGGATTGGCTGGCACACCGGCTGTGCCGGTGCTGCCACCGATCGGGCTGATGGGGCCGGCGGTCGTCCCGCCGTTGATGGTGCCCACGGGTGGGCCCGGCTGGCAGACCGAGTAGGACCCCGCTGCCAGACCGGCAAACAGGTAGTTGCCCGCGTCGTCGGTGGTGCTGGTCGCCACCAGCGCCCCGGCGCAGGTGGGCCCGCTGCGCAACTCGATGCTGTTGCCGACGATCGGGAAATCGCCGCTGGCATCGAATACGCCGTTGGGCGAGACATTGTTGTCGGCGAAGACGCGGCCGGAGACATAACCCAGCGTGCTGATCTGCAGCTCGGCCTGGGTGGGCGACTGGTTGCTGCCCAGCGAGGTCTGCAAAGCGCCGGCCGCTATCGTATTGATATGCGCGCCGGCTGCCGCGCCCGTCACGTTGACGCTGAAATTGCAGCCTCCGGACGGAATGACCTGGCCGCTGGCAAATGACAGGCTGGCTGCGCCTGCCGCGGCAGTGACCGCCCCCACGCCACCCGGGCAGCTGGTCTGGATGCCAGGCGCCGGCGCCACCAGTACATTGCCCGGGGCAGTGGGCAGGCTGTCAACCAATGCCGCAGTCAACGTGGCGGCGCTCGCGTTGTTGTTGCCCAAAAAGACCGTCAGCCGCGACACCGCGCCCGGCGCAATCACTGGCGGTGCAAACTGTTTGCTCACCGTCGGTGGCGTCGACACCACCAGCCGTGCGCTGGTGGGCTCCTCGCTCGACACGCCTTCAGCCGTTGTCACCGCGGCCGGGCCCAGCGTATTGACATACGCACCCGGGATATTGCTTACCACCCGAACCGAGACGGTGCAGCTTCCGTTCGCCGGCACACTGGCACCGCCCAGCGCCACCGTGTTGGCTGCGGCGGCAGCGGTCACCAAGCCTGCGCCGCAGGTCGTGCTCGCGTTGGCTGGCGTGGCCACCACCAACCCGGCAGGAAGATTGTCGGTAAAACCCATGCCGGACAACGGCACCGGATTCGGATTGGCGATGCGCACCGTCAACACGCTGACGCCACCCGGCGGCTGGCTGGCGCTACCGGTCGTGAAACCACCAGGGTTCCCAGCGTCCAAGGTGACGGTGTCGAGCGCCTTGTTCACCTGCAGCGGATTGCGCGCGCGCAACACGTCGCTGGCTGGCTCGGAGTTGGTGAGCGGCAGGCCGCCCGAGCTTCCGGTGACCGACCCGGCTGGAATGGTGTTGGTGTACTCGCCTTCGGACGCCACCAGCACGTCGATTTCGGCAAGGCAGCTGCTCGCCAAGCCACCGAGCGCTGCCGCCACACTGGCCCCGCTCACGCGCACCTGACCCGCGGTCGGCGCCTCCACGGTGGCGCCGGTGCAGGTCGAGGACGGATTGGCGCCGGCGGGAACCGTCAGGCCGCCGGGCAGGTTGTCGGTCACGGCCACATTGGCCAGCGCGGACGATGTGGCATTGTGCAGCGTGATGCGCAGCCGTGCGCGCTGACCGGGCTTGACCACATTGGGAGTGAAACTCTTGGTCACCCCCAGGTTGGCCTGGGTCGACAGACTGGTCGACGCGGGACCGGTATTGCTCAGGCCTTGCGCGGAGGTGATGGAGCCGGCGGGTAACAGGTTCGTGATGCCGCCAACCTTGCTGGACGACACATTGAAGGAGACGGTACACGACGCGTTGGCCGCCAGCGTCGCATGGGCCAGCGTGAAGAAGGCACCGCCCGGCGTTGCCGTGAGCGTAGCGCCCGGACAAGTGGTGCTGCCCGCCGGGTTGGCTGCCAGGACCATGCCGTTGGGCGCGCCCGTGCTCAGGCCATCGACCGTGAAATGGTCGGTGAACGACAAAGCGCTGACCGGCACTCCGGCTCCAGTCACGGTAACCGTCATGCGGCTGACCTGCCCCGGAAAGGTCAACGTGCCCGGGCTGGTGGCCTTGGCCAGCGACAACGGCGACGGCGCGGAGAACAACAAGGCTCCGACCACCGGCGTGGCATTGATCACACCGCCGGCGGCGGCAATGTTGCCCACCGGGATCGTATTGGTCCAGCTGGCGCCACCAGTAGCCACCACGTCGAACACCAGGTCGCAGTTGCCGCCACCCGCGACGCTGGCACCACTCAGGCTGATGACATTGGCTCCGGCCGCGGCAGCGATGGCAACCGGCCCGGCACAACTGCTGTAGGCGACCGGCGGATTGGCCAACACCATGCCTGCCGGCAGGGGATCGGTGATGCCCAGCTGGGTCAGCGCCACTGCGCCGGAATTGGACACCCGCACCGTGACGGTGGCCTTGCCCCCGGACGCAACCGCCGCGGGGCTGAACACCTTCGTGGCCGTGAGCGAGGAGGCAAACGTGATCGACGCGCTGCCGGTCACCGGATCGGCCGCGCGCGTCGTGCCGTTGGCCAGCGTCTCGGTGCCGGACGCCGACACCGTATTGTTGTAGCTGCCCGCTGGCGCGATCACGTCCAACTGCACCGTGCAGGTACCGTTGGCGCCGGCGCCGTTGTTGGCGCGCGCCGGCACGGACCCGCCATTCATGGTGACCGAGCTGCTGCCGGCGGCAGCTGTGATCACTCCGCCGCCGCAGGACGTGACGGCGTTGGCCGGCGTGGCGATCCGCATCTGCCCCAGGCTCCCATTGGTCGGTAGCGGATCGGATACGGACGCGTTGGCGATCGGATTGGCCGAGCGATTGGTCAGCGTGATGGTCAACCGGGTGATCGCACCCTCGGACAAGGAGACCGCTGGCAAAAATGCCTTGGCCACCGTCATCACCGGACGGTCCAACGTACCGCCTGGTGTCGAGCTGGCGCCGGCGATGGGGTTGGTGTTGCCCGGATAGGTGACACCACCATTGGCGATGCTGTTCGTGATCGGCGTTCCGGTGGCCGCATTCGGATCGGTCATGGCCCAGAAAGTGACGGTGCAGCTCGACGGCGTGGTGCTGTTCACACGCGCCGCAATGCTGGCCGCCGTCAGTGTGATGCTGGCCGAGCCCACCGCGCCGGCTGTGGTGCTCAGGCCACCGCAACCGGCCGAGCCGGTGGGCGTGTAATTGAAGCCGCCGATGATGCCGGTCAGGAAAGTCTGGCCGTTGGCGAAGTTGTCGGTGATCGCGACGTTGCCGCGCACCGCGGCCGCGAAGTTCTGTACCGTGACCTGGTAACGCACCGGATTGCCCGGCGCCGGATTGGACGGGCTTGCAACACCCTTGAGTACCCGTAGGTCATCCACCACCAGGATCGATGCGGATACCGATTGGCTCACCACGCCGGGCGCGGTGACGCCAACTGCGCCAGCGGGCACCGTGTTGGTGAAACTGATTGGCACACCGGATGTCTGAGCCGTGCCTGTGAAGTTCGCGGTAACGGTGCAACTGCCGCCCGCCGGAATGCTGCCGCCGGCGAGCTGCACGCCCGTGTTGCTCAACGCATTGGCGGTGCCCCCGGCACAGGTGGTGGACTGCCCCGTCACCTTCAAGCCGAACGGGTTGGCGTTGTTCGGGGTCGTGCCGTCGATCGGATCATCGTCAAACGTGGTCACCACCAGCGGCGAGGTGCCGGTGTTGGACAAGGTGATCGTCACGCTGCCGGCTTCTCCGCTGGCCAGCGCGTTGCTGGAAAAGGCCTTGGCCACCAACAAGGGCGAACGCACGGTGATATCGGCGCTGGCATTGGCCGCTGGTACCAGGCCCAGGTCGTTGCCGAATTGGGTGGTTCGATCGATGGTGTTGGCAACCAGGCTTGAAAAGCTGGTGCCGGTGGTGTTGGCCACCACATCGAACGACAAGGTACAAATCGAACTGGCGGCGACCGTGCCGGCACTGGCGCTGACCGCAACCGCCCCCGCTACCGGATTGAACGCCGGCGCCGTGCCGCCCGGGCAGCTCGCTGATGCATTGGGCGTTGGCGCCACCCGCAAGGCCGGCACCCCGCCAATCAGCGGAAATACATCGGTGATGCTGAAGTTCGGCAGCGGGATGCTGTTGGTGTTGGTGACCGTCAGTGTCAGCGTCACCGGCGCACCGCCCAGAATCGACGTGGTATTGCCGAATGCCTTGGCGATGCTCGGGCGCGCCACACCGCGCACACCGATGCTTTGCGTGACCACGCCGGCGTTGGCCACCGCGCCGGACCCGTCGGTGCCGGTCACCGAACCGCTGGCGATGGTGTAGTTGTAGCTGGCGACCGCGCCATCGGACGTGCCGGCGGTCACCGGCACGATGATCAGACAGCTGCCGTCCACACCGCCGAAGTTGGCGGGAACCGCGCCGTTGGCCAACGCAATCGATTGGGAGCCTGGCACCGCGGTCAAGCTGCCCGGACCGGCTGCGGTGAAGTTACCGTTCGGGTCGGTGCAGGTGTAGCTTGCCGCGCCCGCCACGCGCAATCCATTGGGCAGGCTGCCCGGCAGCGCGACCGGTGGCAGGTTTGGAAATGACACGCCGGTGACCGGCGTGTTGGCGTTGTTGGACAACTGGATGCGCAGGTTGGTGATCTCGCCCGGAAAAATTGGATCCGGACCCTGCAGCGTGACGGATGCACCCAACGCGGCCACGGCCAGCCCCGGCATGGCAAGACCGGCAGCCAGCCAACAAAAAATCAAGATACCTCGGCGCGCAAGCAAGCGTTTCATCAAAAGCCCAAATTGACTGGCGCGAGTCTCGGCATGGCCCGCGCCCGGGCACTGTAAACAACTCGCAAGCCAAAGCGTAAGTCCGGCGTACGGATGGGCGATCTTTATTTTCAGCTGATGTTTCTACGCGACAGCAGCTCGGCCTACCACCGGCTTTCAGTCATTTGGTGGGTGAGAGCGTGACTACCTTGGCAGGCTCAGTCAAGCCAATAGGGATCGGCAAAGGAATTTCCCACCTCGCGGCAACAGCCCAAAAGCAGGGCCGTCCGCTGATCGAATTCCGAGCTTGAAACCCCGTCCTGCAGGAAGCACAAGGCCATGCCGATCATATGACCGTCGGCGCTGCGAACAGCGGACGCGATGGCTTCGATGCCTCGGTCCGCACTGTCATTGAGCTGCGTCCACTTGCGCGCCCGACAGGCATCGAGTTCCATCAGCAACCGCTCCCTGGTCATGCGGTATCGCAACGGCGGGTAGGTGAGCAGCTCGGGGAGGAACTTGCGCACCTGGCGGCTGTCCGTTCGCATCAAGAGGGCCTTGCCCACGGCGGTCGCGAAGGCGGGAATCATCGTTCCTTCCGACGCGACGAAGCGGATCGGACTGTTGGACTCCACGCACTCGACGATCAGCGCGTCCGTTCCCTGCAGGGTGGAAATGTACGCGGTGACCGGCTTTTTCGCGACGATCTTTCGAAGCTGAGCCCTGGCCGCCTTGAGCAGATGATCGAACTCGTTGCCCCTTAAGTCAGCGAGGCGCCGAAGCTCATGGCCCGCCTCGTATCCGATGTTTCGGCCAAGGTGCGTGAGAAGACCCTGGCCCTCCAGCGTCTTGAGCAGACGCGATGTCGAGCTTGCGGGCAGTCGCAGTTCGGCGGCAACGTCCGATACCCTGAG
Organism: Burkholderiales bacterium; assembly: GCA_038247175.1. Lineage (GTDB taxonomy): Bacteria > Pseudomonadota > Gammaproteobacteria > Burkholderiales > Burkholderiaceae_C > CAISIP01. The sequence continues at coordinate 21,198 of JBBRVD010000045.1, forward strand.
ATGGCGGCGTGTTTCCGACAACAGCCGTAACGCCGAGATGCCTTTTTCAAGTGAACTCATTTTTCATATACAGCAACAGCGTTGTGTTGTATCCAACAAGATTGCTGCCTGGTCGTGGGAAAACTAGGATAGCCGGAGTCTGCATGAGACCGATGAACGAAACAACGGAGATGGCATGAAACGCATATTGAGATCACACGAATGGTTCCAGCGCAAAGGTCTGGACGGTTTCATCTACCGCGCCTGGCTGAGAAATCAGGGCTTGCCCGACGATGCGCTCGATGGCCGGCCCGTCATCGGCATCTGCAACTCCTGGTCAGATTTGACGCCCTGCAATGGGCATTTCCGGGAACTCGCCGAGCACGTCAAGAAAGGCGTCTTGGATGCGGGAGGCTTGCCGCTGGAGTTTCCGGCCATGTCCCTGGGCGAGACGTTGATGCGTCCCACGGCCATGCTGTATCGCAACCTGGCAGCCATGGACGTCGAAGAAACCCTGCGCGCCAATCCGATTGACGGCGTCGTGCTGTTGATGGGATGCGACAAGACAACGCCGGCGTTGATGATGGGTGCTGCCAGCGTTGATCTGCCCACCGTAGGCGTTTCGGGCGGCCCGATGAAAAAGGCGTACTACCAGGGGCAACCCATCAGCGTCACGATGATGTGGAAGATGTCCGAGGATGTGCGTGCCGGCACCATGTCGCAGGCCGATTTTCGCGGCGTGGAGTCCTGTCTGAACGCGTCGATCGGTCACTGCATGATCATGGGTACGGCCTCGACCATGGCCTCGATGGTCGAGGCCATGGGGATCGGCCTTCCGGGTAACGCGGATACGCCTGCCGTCGATGCCGGAAGGTCGCGCCTGGCGCGTGAGGCCGGCCGTCGCGCGGTTGCCTTGACGCTGGCGGGCACCAGGATGTCCAGCATCTGCACCATGAAAGCGTTCGAGAACGCGATTCGCGTGCTGGCCGCCGTGGGCGGCTCGACCAATGCGGTCATTCACCTGACCGCCATCGCCCGGCGGCTTGACGTGCCACTTCGCCTGACGGATTTCGACCGCCTCACCGCGGATGTCCCGGCGCTGGTGAATATCCAGCCGGCCGGAACGCACGTCATGGAGGACTTCTACCGGGCTGGCGGCGTGAGGGCGGTCATGGCTGAATTAGGCAAGGCCGGGTTGCTGCATGGTGACTGCCTGACCGTCACGGGGCAACCGATATCCTCGCATTACGAAAAAGCCGAGGTGTTTGATCGCGCAGTGATTCACGCCTACGACGCGCCTTTCAAGCCCAACACGGCCCTTGCCGTGCTGGAGGGTAACCTGTGCCCAGGGGGTGCGGTCATCAAGGTTGCGGCAGCGTCTGAACACCTGTTGCAGCACAAAGGCCCGGCAGTGGTGTTCGACACCGTCGATGTGCTCAACGCGCGCATGGCAGATGAAGAATTCGACGTGCCAGACGATGCCGTGCTTGTTCTGCGCAACTGCGGGCCCAAGGGTTACCCGGGCATGCCGGAAGTGGGCAACATGGCGCTTCCCAAGAAGGTGTTGCAGCGCGGCATTCGGGACATGGTGCGTATCACCGATGCGCGCATGAGTGGATCGGCATTCGGCACGGTGGTGCTCCATGTCAGCCCCGAGGCTTCGTCGGGCGGTCCGCTGGCGATCGTCGAGGAGGGTG
>JBBRVD010000046.1:0-22680 GCA_038247175.1 Burkholderiales bacterium
CAGAACAGCTTCTGGATGGGCCGCGGCGGCAGCCTGACCCATGCCATCAGCGGCATCGACATTGCGCTCTGGGACATCCTGGGCAAGGCCACCGGGCTGCCGGTCGGCCGGCTGCTGGGCGGCAGCTACCGACAGCGGGTACAGCCCTACTGCTCGCTGCTGATGGAGCAGCCCAGGGAAATGTTCGACGTCATCACCACCTACCGCAAGCTGGGTTTCACCGCGTTCAAGATCGGCTGGGGCCCGTTCGGCCGTGCGATGGACCACAAGCTCGATGCCGCCATCGTGCGCGCGGCGCGCGAAGCTGCCGGGCCAGACGCGAAACTGCTGGTCGATGCCGGCGCCAGCGACGCCTACTGGCCACACGGCTTGAAGTGGGCGCTGCGCACCGCGAACATGCTGGCCGAATACGAAGTCGGCTGGTTCGAAGAGGCGCTGCGCCCCGACGCGATCGACGACTTCTGCGAACTGCGCCGCGCCAGCCCGGTCAAGATCGCTGGCGGCGAGGTGCTGACCCGGCGCCAGACGTTCCTGCCCTGGCTGGTGCGCGGTGCGTTCGACATCGTGCAGCCCGACGTGACCAAGGTCGGCGGCATCAGCGAGCAGCGCCGAATCGCCTGGACGGCACACGACTTCGGCATCCAGTACATCGGCCACGGCTGGAACACCGCGCTGGGCCTGGCAGCCGACCTGCAACTGGCCAGCGCGATTCCCGACTCCGACCTGGTCGAATACATCGGTGGCAGCCCGTACGTGGACGGTATCCTGAAACAGCCGTTCACGCTCGATGGCGATGGTTTCCTGACCATTCCCGATGCGCCCGGCCTGGGCGTCGAACTCGACCCGGACAAGGTTGCGCGGTATTGCGACAACGCCGCGCCACTGTTTGACCTCTGAAGCCCGGCACAGGACGCAGCTCGTGACCGATTCCGCCGACCCGCGCAACCGCGACAGCACCGCCGCACCGCAGCCGGGCGCACACATGGAGGCCCGCCAGGCCCGCTTCGATTTCCACGGCCGCGTCGCCCTGGTCACCGGTGCTGCCAGCGGCATCGGCCGCGCCACCGCTGCGCTGTTCCTGCGCAGTGGCGCCAGCGTGGTGCTGGCCGATATCCGCGCCGACGCGGCCGCGGACGTCGCACGGGAGATCGACTCTGGCGGCCAGCACACGCTGGCAGTGGCGTACGACGCCGCTGCCCCCGCCGATGCGCAGACCCTGGTCAAAGCCTGCATCGCCCGTTTCGGCCGGCTCGACTACCTGGTGCCGGCGGCCGCCATCTACGAAGACCAGCGCCTCGGCGGCATGTCGGGCGCGCAGTGGGAGCGCACCATCGGGGTCAACCTCAGCGGCGTGTTCTACCTGGTGCGCAACGCGATCGATCACCTGGCCGACGGCGGCGCCATTGTGTTGCTGTCGTCCATGTCCGGCCATACCGGCGGCAGCGTGGAACACGGCCACTACGGCGCGACCAAGGGCGCGCTGGTGTCGCTGACGCGCACGCTGGCGCGCGAACTCGGGCCGCGCATCCGGGTCAACGCGGTGTCGCCCGGCGTCATCGACTCGCCGATGGTGGCGCGCCGGTTGTCCGCCGGGGCCGATGAGATCATCCGCAACACGCCGCTCGCGCGCCTGGGCCGGCCCGACGAGGTTGCCAGCCTGATCGCCTTCCTGTGCAGCGACGCGGCCAGTTTCATCACCGGCGAGGCGGTGCTGGTCACCGGCGGCCTGTTCATGGGCGGCTGAGCGCATGGGCGGCTGAGCGGCCGGGCTCTCATTACCCGTGCACGCAACCGATAGACCGACAGGAGGAACACGCCACATGAACAATCCGTTTTCTTTGCAGGGCCGGGTCGCGTTGGTCACCGGGGCCTCGCGCGGGCTCGGTGCCGGCATGGCGCTCGGATTGGCCCAGGCAGGCGCCCATGTGGTGCTCAATGGACGCGACCGGGAATCGCTGCAGGCACGCCAGCAGGAGATCGCCGCTGCAGGCGGACAGGCCAGCATCGCCCCCTTCGACGTCTGCCAGCGCGCCGACGCGGACGCCGCCATCGACGCGATCGAGGACGCGCACGGACACCTGGACATCCTGATCAACAACGCGGTGACCGGCGTGCCGCGCGACTTCTTCGACATCAGCGACGACGACTGGCGCCTCTCGCTCGACTCGGCACTCGATGCCTGTTTCCGCCTGTCGCGCAAGGCTGCCGCCGGCATGGTGACGCGCCGCTGGGGCCGCATCGTGATGATCTCGTCGGTCAACGCGCGTATCAGCCGCGGCACCAACACCGCCTACATCACCGCCAAGGCCGGACTCGAAGGGCTGACCCGTGGCATGGCCGTGGAACTGGCGGCCAAGGGCGTCACCGTCAACGCGATCGCACCCGGCTACATGGCCACCGACATCAATACCGAATTCCGCGCCGACCCACAGCGCTACGAATGGATTCGCATGCGCACGCCGATGCAACGCTGGGGCACACCGCAGGACCTCGCCGGTGCCGCCGTGTTTCTGTCTGGCGACGCCTCCGGCTTCATCACCGGGCAGACGCTGGTAGCAGACGGAGGGATGACGATCGCAATCTGAGCGCAACCGCTTAAGCGCAACCGCTCAAAAAACCGCGTGGTCCCCGCGCTCGACCGCGGCCTCGCCGCGCACGAGGCGGGCGTAATAGTCGAACAGGGTCTCGCGCCCTGCCGACGGGGTTGCGGCGGCGTCATAGCGGCCGGTTTGCGGGTCGAGCACCAGCATCGACTCGGTCGCGTAGTAGCGGCCGATGCGCGCGAGCTCGGCCTTCTCGGACAGCGCCGGCACCACGCGCCCGGCTGCGCCCAGCACGGCGATGATCACGTCGAGCAAGCGCACCGGCACCTGCTTGAAGCGCGCAGGGGTGCCCAGCAGCGCGAACAGCCGCTCGCCTTGCTCGCGCGGCGTAATGGCATCGCCCGGGCCGCCGATCGGCAGGATGCGGTTGTGCCGCTGCGGGTGGTCGATGCACTCGGCGAGGTAGTTGCCCAGGTCGTCGTCGCCAATCGGCTTGCAGGCGGTGAGCGTGCCGTCGCCAAATACCAGGAACGGCTTGCCCGCGCGCACCCGCTCGACCTGGCCCGACAGCGACTTGAAAAACGCCGTTGCCCGCACGATCGAGTAGGACACGCCGGATTCGATCAGCGTCTTCTCGAACGCGAGCTTTGCACGCTGGAACGCGAGTACCGGCTTTTGCACGCAGATCGCCGACAACAGCACCACCTGCGTCACGCCCGCGGCCTGCGCCGCAGCAAGTGCGTGCACATGCGCCTGGTGGTCGATCGCCCATGCGTCCCTGGGCGAGCCGGTGCGCGAGGCCATGCACGAGACCAGCACATCGAAGTGCTCGCCTCGCAAGCCGTCGCGTGCAAGCGATGCCGGGTCTTGCACGTCGCCGGTGCGCAACTCGGCGCCGACGAGCAGCGCAGCCGGGCCCTCGGCCGCCGCCGCACCGCGCAGGCCGGATCGGGGCCGCACGAAACACACCACCTCGTGCCCGCGCCGCAGCAGTGCGCGCACCGTCGCGCGACCGATCGTGCCAGTGGCGCCAAGGACAAAAACGCGTCGCGGAACTGCAGCGCCGTTCATGCCACCCATCGCGGCGTATTCGTCCATCATCATCGCTGGGCGCTGCGGTTTGCCGAGCGCATTCTTGCGGGCGGGGTTTCCCACCGCGCCGGAGCGGTCTCCCACCGCGCCGGAGCGGTCTCCCACCGCATGGGCGCGGCTTGCCGGCCTGCAGGCGCTGTTTCAAGACCCCTCGGGTCCAGATTCCGGACAGGCGGCTGTCGTGGGGGGTTGATGACGATGGCCAGAAATCGGGTCATGAAGGATCTCGATGGGCTTGGGGATTGACACAATTTTACGTAAGGCTCAAGTGACACGAGAATACGGGTATGTCTCAGCACCCCCCACCACCCCAGTCTCCTGTCCAACGCTCCACCGCGATCGTCACCGGCGCATCTTCCGGTGTCGGCTTGTATGCCGCGAAATCGCTTGCCGCGCGCGGCTGGTTCGTGGTGTTGGCCTGTCGCGATCTGCAGAAGGCTGCCCGCGCCGCCCGCGAGCAGGGCATCGCAGCCGAAAACCATGCCCTGCTGCCCATCGACCTGGGCTCGCAGCGCAGCGTGCGCGCCTTCGTCGAGGCTTTTCATGCACTGGGCCGCCCGCTGCAGGCGCTGGTCAATAACGCTGCCGTTTACCAACCGCGCCTGAAGTTGCCGATGCGCTCGCCCGAGGGCTTCGAGATCAGCGTGGCCACCAATCACCTCGGACACTTCCTGCTCAGCCTGCTGCTGCTCGACGACCTGCGCCGCGCCAGCAACCCCGGCGGGCGTCTCGTCACGCTGGGCACGGTGACCGCGAACTCCGAGGAATTCGGCGGCAAGGTGCCGATTCCCGCGCCGGCCGACCTGGGTGAGTTGCAGGGCCTGGAGGCCGGGTTCCAGGAGCCGGTGGCGATGATCGATGGCAAACCGTTCAAGCCGGGCAAGGCCTACAAGGACAGCAAGCTGTGCAACATGATCATGAGCCGCGAACTGCACCGCCGCTACCACGCCAGTACCGGGATCGTGTTCAACACGCTGTATCCAGGCTGCGTGGCCGACACGGAACTGTTTCGCGACACTCCCAAGGCCTTTCGAGTGATCTTCCCCTGGTTCCAGAAGAACATCACGAAGGGTTACGTGACGCAGGAACTCGCCGGCGACCGCGTCGCTCAGGTGGTGGCTGACGCCAATTTCGCGCAGTCCGGCGTGCACTGGAGCTGGGGCAACCGGCAGAAGGAAGGCCGCGCCGCCTTCGCGCAGCCGCTGTCGGCCAAGGCCAAGGACGAAGCCCGCGCGAGCCGATTGTGGACCCTGAGCGAACAGCTCGTCGGCATCGCATGAGGGCAGCAACCACACAGCTGCGCGCCAGCGCGGCGCGGCGCTGGCCGGCATGGTGGCCGTGGCTGGTGGCCGCGTTTGCGCTGCTCGCCATCGCAGTTGGCGTGGCGCGGCTCGAGGGCCTGTCCGACGGTGTGGCGGTCGAGAACCAGCGGCTGGGTACGACGCCGGTCACCGTGTTCCGCCCGGCGCCCAGCACAGCCACTGCGCCGGTGGTGCTGATCGCGCACGGTTTCGCCGGCTCGCAGCAGCTGATGCAGCCCTTCGCGCTCACGCTGGCCCGCAACGGCTATGTGGCGATCACCTTCGATTTCCCTGGCCACGGCCGCAATGCTGCTCCGATGCGCGGCGGCCTGGCCGATCAGGACGCGAGCCTGCGCACGCTGATGGCCTCGATGTCCGAGCTGGGTGCGTTCGCACGCGGCCTGGCCGGCGCGGGTGGGCAGTACGCGGTCATCGGGCATTCGATGGCATCTGACATCATCGTGCGTCACGCTCAGGCCGACCCGGCGGTGCGAGCAAGTGTCGGTGTCTCGATGTTCGCGCCGAGCATCGAGGTTGACACGCCAGGCGACAGCCCGCGCAACCTGCTGGTCGTCAGCGGCGCGCTCGAGCCGCAGATGATGGCCAAAGAGGCGCTGCGCGTGATCGGCCGTGTGGCCGGACCCGACGCAAAGCTCGACACCAACTATGGCCGCTTCGACGACGGCACGGCGCGGCGCGCGACGCTTTCGCCCGGAGTCGAGCATATCGGCGTGTTGTACAGCGCGCATACCCAGGCCGAAACACTCGCGTGGTTGAACGCCGCCAATGGACGCCCGAACGCGCCGCAGCCGTTCATCGACGCACGCGGATCGGCGCTCGGTCTGATGCTGCTCGGCGTGGTCGCGCTCGCGTGGCCGTTGTCACGGCTGCTTGCGCGCGTGACGCCAATGGACGGGGAGACGGTCGCTGTGCAGCGTCGTGCCTGGTGGCGCTGGCGCGGACAGGCTCCGCTGACCTTGATCCCCGCGCTGGCCACACCCTTGCTGCTGTGGAAGCTGCCAAGCGACCTGTTGCCGATCCTGCTCGGCGACTATCTGCTGCTGCACTTCGCGCTTTACGGACTACTCACCCTCGGCGGGCTATGGCTGCTCGGCCAGCGGCCCAGGCGCCTTGCACCTGGACAGGTAGCAGCGTTCGCCGTTGCGGTGCTATCTGTCACAGCCTATGCGCTGCTCGCCGTCGGTGTGCCGGTCGACCGCTACCTGTTCAACCTGCAGCCCGAGTCGGTGCGAATGCCAATCATCCTGGCGCTGTGCGCTGGAACGCTGCCGTACTTCCTGGCGGACGAATGGCTCACGCGGGGCACCCGCGCGCCGCGCGGCGCCTACGTCGCGAGCAAGCTCGCGTTCCTCGTCTCGCTCGTACTTGCGATCGCGCTGAACCCGCAGCGCCTGTTCTTCCTGGCGATCATCGTGCCGGCGATCCTGCTGCTCTTTGTCATCTACGGTCTGTTCAGCCGCTGGGCGCATGCCGGTACGGCGACCCCTGCCGTGGCAGCGCTGGCCAATGCGCTGGCCTTTGCCTGGTTCATCGCTCTGACTTTTCCGCTCGTCGCTTGATGTCCGCTGCACAAGCGCCCGTGCACACTGCTTTTACGGACGGTTCCTGTTCGTCTTGAATTGCGCCTATAGTCACCGCTCTGGTCGAAAATATGCTCCAATTGGATTCCATATAGAATCCAGGTGGAATAAATGTCAAAAAACAGCATGTTGGACTCAAGGCAGCGTTCAGGCGAGACGGAGAAGATGACGGTCAACGTTGGCGTGGTCGATCTGGGCCACGTGGACCTGCTGGTGCAAGAAGGCTTCTACTCGAATCGGTCCGACCTGGTTCGCACCGCGCTGCGCAATCAACTCGCGCTGCATGCCGACACGGTCAAGCAGACCGTGTCGCGCCGCACGCTGACGGTTGGCCTGCAGCACGTCAGCCGCGCCGACCTCGAGAACGCGGTAGCCACGGGCCAGCGACTCAAGGTGCAGGTTGTCGGGCTCGCACGCATCGCAGACGATGTCACGCCTGAACTGGCGCGCGCCGCGATCGAATCGGTGACCGTCCTTGGCGCGTTTCAGGCCAGTTCCGCTGTGCGACGGGCCTTGTCCGACCGCATGTATTGACCCTGTCCCCCATCCCACCAAACACCCCATGAAAACCCCCTTCAACATTCGCGCACCGTCGTTCGACGCCGATGCGATCAACGAAACGATCCGGCGTGCGCTGGCATCCGCAGGACTCGACACGAAGTCAGGCCCGATGCACGAAGTGACCGAAACCATCCGGCGCGCACTGGCGCCAGCAGATACCGCGTCAACCGAACGCGCCACGTCCGCCAGCGAGGACGTCATCGATGTCGTGGCCTGCGTCGTCGACGAACCGGAGCTGCGAGAGCGAGCGCCAAAGCGCCGGCTGCCGGCGGACCAACCGCAGGCGACCGGCACATTCGAGACGCACGAATTCAGCAACCGTGCCGGTACACGGGCCTACAAGCTCTATGTTCCGGCCCGGGTCGGTCACTCGCCGCCAATGTTGTTGATGCTGCATGGCTGTACCCAGTCCGCCGATGACTTCGCCATGGGCACACGGATGAACCAGCTGGCCGAGGAACATGGCTTTGTGGTGGTCTATCCAGAGCAGGCCGCCAGCGCGAATCCATCAAAGTGCTGGGGCTGGTTCCATGCGCAAGACCAGGTGCGGGACGGCGGCGAACCGTCTCTGATCGCCGGGATCACCCGTGCGGTGGCCGAGCGACAGGGCATCGATCCGCGTCGCATTTTTGTCGCGGGACTGTCGGCCGGCGCCGCCATGGCGGTGATTCTCGGCGAGACCTATCCGGAGCTGTTTGCAGGTGTTGGCGCACACTCGGGACTGCCGTATGGCTGTGCACAGGACATTCCCTCTGCATTGACCGCAATGAAGGGGGGACGCAGCGGGCTTGCAGCCGTCAGGAACACGGCAGGGTCCACGCAAGCACCCCGTGGCAAGCTTGCATGCGCCGTGCCGATCATCGTCTTCCACGGCGACCGGGACCATACCGTTCAGCACGCCAACAGTAACGAGATCGTCCGGCAGGCTGCGAACGCGCATGCGGCACAGGTCGGGGACGGGGACGCGGTCGCGCGCATCAGCACCGAAAGCGGAACGTCCCTGGGCGGGCGCCGCTACAGCCGAGCGGTGCATGCCGACGCCGAGGGGCAGCCCCATATCGAGGCCTGGACCGTGCATGGTGCCGGCCACGCATGGTCTGGCGGCAGCGCGAGCGGCAGCTTCACGGACGGCAAGGGCCCGGATGCATCGGCCGAGATGGTGCGCTTCTTTCTTGCGCTGCGTCGCGCCGGCTCCGCATGATGGCGGTGCCGCGAGCTGGCGCGCAAGCCCCCACCCCACCCCCGTCAGCCCGAATCCATTAAAGTCACTTGCCCCTTTCATGGCGCCCCGATCCCATAAGCGCCGCCCGACCCATGGAGCCCTTCCACATGACCGATTCGACCAGCAACACCAACAGCACCGACCCCTACACCCCACCTGCCATCTGGACCTGGGACAAGGGAAGCGGTGGCAAGTTCGCCAGCATCAACCGCCCGATTTCCGGGCCCACGCATGACAAGGAGTTGCCGGTCGGCAAACATCCGCTGCAGTTGTATTCGCTGGCCACGCCCAATGGCGTGAAGGTCACGGTGATGCTGGAGGAGTTGCTGGCGCTCGGCCTTACCGGCGCCGAATACGACGCGTGGCTGATCAAGATCGGCGACGGTGACCAGTTCGGCAGCGGTTTTGTCGGCGTGAACCCGAACTCCAAGATTCCGGCGCTGATGGACCGCAGTACGTCCACGCCCGTGCGGGTGTTCGAGTCCGGCGCCATCCTGCAGTACCTGGCCGAGAAGTTCGACAACGCGTTTCTGCCGACGGAGCGCGCCGCGCGGGCTGAGTGCCTGTCGTGGTTGTTCTGGCAAATGGGCAGCGGGCCCTACCTGGGCGGCGGTTTCGGCCATTTTTACGCTTACGCGCCGAGCAAGATGGAATACCCGATCAACCGATTCGCGATGGAGGTCAAGCGCCAGCTCGACGTGCTCGACAAACGTCTGGCGCAGACCGAATACCTGGGCGGCGACGCCTACACCATCGCCGACATGGCAGTCTGGCCCTGGTACGGGGCCTTGTCCAAGGGCCTGCTGTACAGCGCAGGCGATTTCCTGCAGGTGCAGGACTACAAGAACGTGCAACGCTGGACGGACCAGATCGCGGCGCGTGCGGCGGTCAAGCGCGGACGCATGGTGAACCGGGTCTTCGGCGAGCCGGCGAGCCAGCTGCACGAGCGCCACGACGCCAGCGACTTCGACACGAAGACCGCGGACAAACTCGCCACCCAGGCCTGAGCGTGGAAGCCCTCGATCACCCAGACGAGATTCCTGACCGAGCCATCTTCTGACCGTCACCTCCACCCCAGCGGCCCGGTCATGTCCTGTTACTGGTTGATGAAATCCGAACCGAACGCAGTTTCAATCGACGACGCGATGGCAGCGCCCCAACGCACTGTGCCCTGGACCGGCGTGCGCAACTACCAGGCGCGCAACTTCATGCGCGACGCGATGCAGGTGGGTGACGGCGTGTTGTTCTACCACTCGAGCTGCCCCGAGCCGGGCATCGCGGGCCTGGCCACGGTGGCCTCCGGCGTGCGGCCCGATCCGACGCAGTTCGAGCCAGACTCCGACTATTTCGATCCGAAGTCGGATCGGGCAGAGCCGCGCTGGTTGCTGGTCGATGTGCAGGCACAACGCAAGACCCGCCTGCTGGGTCTGCCCGAACTGCGAGCCACGCCTGCGCTGGCCGACCTGGTGTTGCTGCGCCGGGGCAACCGGCTGTCGATCACGCCGGTGGAAAAGCCGCACTGGGACTTTATCGTCAAGATGCTGGGCTGACCGACGATACCAGCCCGACCACGCTGGCGGCGCCAGGCGGTGTTCTGACAGAATGATCGCTTGCGACGCCCTGCAGCGCCCGCACCGGCACCCATGACCGCATCATCCCTTGCCCCATCGCCAGCCGACGCAGCCGACATCGATGCCTGTGTCGGGCACAGCCTGACACTGCTCAAGCGCAACCTGAGCCCGCACGGCATCCTGGCGGCCAGCCGCACCGAGGCAGCCGTGGCGCGGCGTTACACCCGCATCTTCGGGCGCGACGCGGCCGTCTGCGTGTTGGCCATGTGTGGCAGCGGCGATGCGCAGCTCGAGCAGGCCGCGCTCGACAGCCTGGACGCGCTGGCGCGCGAGCAGGCCAACAACGGTCAGATACCGAAATACGTCGACCCCGAGGGCCGTGATGCCGACTTCTGGTACCTGGGATGCATCGACGCCACCCTGTGGTGGCTGATCGGCGTCGACCATGCACGCCGCTTCGGCACGGCGCCAGCCGATCGGTGGCAACCGCAGGTGGAACGCGCCATCGCCTGGCTGCTGGCGCAGGAACACCAGCATTTCCGTCTGCTGCAGCAAAACGAGGCCAGCGACTGGGCCGACATCATGCCGCGCTCCGGTTACGTGCTCTACACCAACGCCCTGTGGTTCGACATCAAGCGGCGTTTCGCGCTGGCCGAGGCGGACGCGACACAACACCACTTCAGCCACCTGTTCGATCCGTTCCAGCGCGACCTGCCCGATTACCATCGGGCCCGGCTGCTGCGCCACTATGCGCGGCGCGGCCGGCGCGACCCCGGCATGTACCTGAGTTTCGTCAACCTCGCGTTCTCCGGCGACGAGGGCGACGTGTTTGGCAATGTGCTGGCGGTGTTGTGCGGCCTGGCGAACAAGACCCATGGCCGGCGCATCCTGGACACCATCTTTGCGGCACAGGCACACGACCCGTATCCGGTGCGCGTGGTGCTGCATCCGCTGACACGGCAGAACGCCTTGTGGCGGCCCTACATGGCGCGCCATCAGCAAAACCTGATACACCAGTACCACAATGGCGGCATCTGGCCATTTGTCGGTGGTTTCTGGGTCATGGCGCTGGCACAGGCGGGCCAGACGGCGCAGGCCTGGCAACAACTGGCGCAACTGGCACGCGTCAATGCGCTGGACGACTGGCGCTTCACCGAGTGGTTCCACGGCCGCACACTGGCGCCGATGGGCATGGCCGGGCAGAGCTGGAACGCAGCCACGTTCGTGCTGGCGCAGCGCAGCCTGCAATCGGGCCAGCGCTGCTGGTGATCGGTGGCACCCGGCGACGGCGATGCCGCCGCCAGCCGGGAGCGATCGTGTGCATGGCGGGCTCACCCAACCGGCGACGGGCCTCATGGCCAAAATCGTCCGTGACCATGCCCGTCTCCAGCGCAAACCAAACGGTCAACTGCCGTTTGCAGGGCGGGCGGAGTTTTCTTCGGTGTTCAACATGTCAATCTCGGTCATGGAGGCCCGGCGCCAGCGGGATTGAAGATGCGCCCTTCAGCCACTGCAGCGACAAGCGGTTCAGCAGCCAGACCAGCCCGGCCGCGGCGATGCTCAATCCTACGACCAATGCGATCCAGAAGCCTTGCGCGGCCATCGCCTCGACCGGCCGCCACGGCAACCACGCCGGCGCCAGGCCGAGCACGCAACCCAGCGGCAGGCAAATTCCCCAGAACGCCGTCATATGAATCAGCATCGGCGGGCGCGTGACCTTGTAGGCGCGGATCGCACAACTGGTCGAGACCTGCACCGCGTCAGGCAACTGGAACAGGGCTGCGAACACCAGCAGATGCGCCGCCACTGCAGCCACCGACGTGTCACTGGTGTAGGCGCTGGCGATACGGTCATTGAAGAGCGCAATGGCCAGCGCAGTGACCAGCGCCACTGCAAATGCCAGACCGACACCATGCCAGGCCCGGAACCGGGCCGCAGCCGCATCCTGCGCCCCCAGTGCCTGTCCGACCCGGGTCAGCAGCGCGATACCCAGGCTCATCGGCACCATGAACACCAGCGACGAAAAATTCAGCGCGATCTGATGCGCCGCCACCTGCGTCGTGCCGAAACCGGCCACCAGCAGCGCGATCAGGCTGAACGCGCTGGACTCGGCAAAATACGTCACGCCGATCGGCAGGCCGATGCGCAACAGGTTGCGGATCTGTGACCACTGCACCGGCTCCCAGGCATCGATCGGCTGCGTCTTGCGGTAGAGTGGCGCGCGCCGTATCCACCAGGCCAGTGCGGCAAGATCGAACCAGACACACAACAAGGTGGCCCAGGCGCAACCCACACCACCCAGGCGCGGAAAACCCCAGTTGCCGAACACCAGCGCATAGTTGATGACGATATTGAGCCCCAATGCGACCAGCGCGATCAGCATCAACGGCTTGGTCTCGCCCAGGCTGGCGCTGTAGCCGTACAGGACCCGGTAGCAGCAGAACGCCGGCAAGGCGAAACTGATGACCAGCACGAATTGGCGGGCCACGTCGCGCACCTGCGGCTCGATCGCCAGATGGTTGAACAACTGGCCGGCGACATTGACCACCACCATCGCCACCAGGCCCAGGCCCAGCGCCTTCCACAAGGCCTGGCGCACAACGCTGGGAATCTCGTGGAACGCGCCCGCGCCCACATGCTGCGACACGATCGGACTGACCGCCATCAGGATGCCCATCAGCGTGATGATGGCCAGGTGCCAGATCGACACGCCCAGCGACACACCGGCCAGGTCCTGCGCCGACGCATGGCCGGCCATCGCCACGTCGACCACGCCCATGCCCACGGTGGCCAGCTGGCCGATCAGGATCGGCCAGGCCAGTTGCCACAAGGCGGCAGTTTCAACTCGGATGGCGGGGGAACGGAGGCGGAGCACGATGAAAATTCGTCGATCAGGGTTGCGGGGAGCCGGCATTGTCGCCGCACCGGCATGGTGCAGACCTCGCGCGCACCCGATCCGCGGCAGCGACAGTCGCACGCGCGACGCTGCCGATCAGCCATCCGCGCGCAGCCCGGTCACATGGAATGCCGGCACCGGATGGGCAAACCCCTTGAGCGTGAGCGGCCCCGCCGGTTCGGACAGCACCAGTTCCTCGACCCGGGCCATGGTCTTGCGGTCGACCAGCACCTGGCTACCGGCGGCCTCCGAACACAGCCGCGCGGCCAGGTTGGTCACACTTCCGATGGCCGCGTAGTCCCAGCGACCTTCAAAGCCGATCTGCCCCAGCGTGGCATCCCCTGCGCCACAGCGCGCCCAGGCCCAGGTCGCAACCCCGCTTGCGCCACGGCTCGCTCAGCCCTTTTCGACCCGCAGTGGCAGCGGTGGCACCTTCCCAACGAGCCCGAGCAAGCGCCGGCCGATACGACCACGCCCCCAGCGCCTAGCGGCCACTTCGCGGGCCAGTGTCTGCCCGACCCCCCCCCGGCCGCTGCATCCAGGCGGGCGCAACCCTGTCGGTATCATCCGGCCCTGCCAAGCGACATGGGCACCGATACCTCGAAGAATTCGACGATGTCGTGCCCGAGCGTTTCCTGCGCGGTATTGAAATGCGCGACGATCGACACATGGTTGTGTCCACGCACGGAAATGTAGTGTGGTGCGCAACGACGCGCGTCGGCGATCCGGAAAGCAAACTCGAGGCCGTACACGTCGAGCAGCGGGTTTTCATACTGCGCGTTCACGATCAACACCGGGATCGTGTTGCAGGCAGCGTATGCCATCGGGGACCTGATCGCATATCGGGAAGGTTCGTCACCGAAATAGGCGCGAACGCCCTGCGCGTTGGGGTTCTCGGGCAATGCATCGGCCATCAGGCGCGCCGACAACAAAACCAGCGCGTTGACATGACGACCCAGATAACCGAGCAAGGGATCGAATGCGTAGCTAGCCACATGCGTGCCGCCCGCGGAATGACCGATCAACATGACACGCGACACATCGCCGCCATGGCGCCGCGCGTGGGCTTGCACCCATCGCATTGCTGCCGCCACATCGTCCACCGCACCCGGAAACTGGGTCTGTGGCGCCAACCGGTATTCGACATTCACGCCCAAGAATCCTTGCCGGGCAAACCAGAGCAGCAGGTTGTCGTACAACCCGGAATCACCGGACTTGTCGCCCCGTACAAACGCGCCACCGTGCACGAACACCACGATCGGAAGGCCGCGTTGCGCCGAAGTCCCAGCCGCCGCTGTTCCCGAGCGCGGGGGCACGAACACATCAAGCACCTGGCGCGCGTGCGTACCGTAGGCGATGTCACGGTGTACTTGGACTCCCGCGCGCGACGCCTTCTCCAGCAAAGGCGCATACGCCGCCTTCACCTCGGCACTGGCCTGTCGGATGTCGGCACTCCAGCGCGGACCGATGTCGTCCAGGAACGCACGCAGGCCCTGTGCGGTGGCGGCGGTGAGGCGACTGTCTTCGCCGTCAACCACGGTAGGCCACCGCCTCCACCTCGAACAACCACTCGGGACGCGCCAGCGCCTGGACCACCAGCAGCGTGGAGGCCGGTCGGGCGTCACCGAGAAACGGTGCCCTTACGGCGTTGAGCTCCTTCAAATGCGCGCTGTCGACCAAAAACGTGGTCACCTTCACCAGATGGCTGGCATCCATCTGCGCCTCGTTCAGCACGGCGATCAGGTTCTGCCACGCGGTGCGGGCCTGGGCGGCGAATCCCTCGGCCAGCGCACCATCGGGTGCGATACCGACCTGACCTGCCACGTGCAGCCATTGCCCGGCGGCGGGCGCGAGTACGCCCTGGCTGTAAGCGCCGACGGGCGGCGTGATGCTGGACGGATTGATCTTCTGGAGGGGCATGGGATTCACAATTTCACAAAGACAATACCGGTGCGTTGTTTCCCGTGGGCTTGCGCATGGCCTGCACCAGCGCCCGTAGATCCTCGATACCGGCCAGGCGCGGATTCATCCTGACCTGCCCACTGCGCAAGGCGGCTGCGGCCAGCTTCTCCCGATCTTCGTCGGATGCGACAAAGTCATCGAGACTGAGGTCGAGATCGAGTTGCAGACGCAGGCGTGCCAGGCCTTCGGCAGCGCTGGCGCCCCCGAATGCGCGCGCCACCGTGGCAGCCTTGGGACCCATTGCCCGCTCGTTATACGCGGCCACCACGGGCAATGCCAGGGCGTTGCCCAGCCCATGCGGCACATGAAACAAGGCGCCCAGCGGAGCGGCGAACGCATGGGCCAGGCCCAGATTGGCGCTGTTGAACGCGATCGCCGCCTGGCACGATGCGACCAGACAGGCCATCCGCGCCTCCTGGTTCACAGGGTCGCGGTAGGCCACCGGCAACCAGCGGCCGAGCAACACCATCGCCGCCTCAGCCATCGGATCGGTCATGATCGAGGCAGACTTGGACACATAGGCCTCGACCGCGTGGGTCACCGCATCGTAGCCCGAGGCGGCCGTGACCTTGGCGGGAGCCGACACCGAAAGCGCCCCGTCGAGCAGGGCAATATGCGGGGTCATTTCCGGGGAGCGGAAGATCAATTTGATGTCCGATCCAGCCTTGCCGGCAATGGCCGACTCCGACACCTCGCTGCCAGTGCCAGCGGTGGTCGGTATGGCTACCAGCACGCTGCCATGGGGCGCAAAGGTCTTTCCGAAACCCGACACCGACTCCGCCGGGCCCGGGTTGGACAACAGCAGCCGTGCGATCTTGGCCGTATCCATGGCGGAGCCTCCGCCCACGGCCACGACAAAGTCCGGTCGATGGCGCAGGAGCGCGGCAGCGCAGGCCTCTACACTTTCGGTATCGGGCTCATGCGCAGGCACGAAGTGCATCAGTGGTGCTGCTCCACTGGCGCCTTCGAGCAGGCCGGCAATACGACTGGCCACCTCGCCCCCGGAAAAATACCCGTCCATCACCACGGCACATCGGCGAGCATGGTATTCGCGCGCCAGGTCGGGCAGTTTCTCGAGCCCTCCCCATTGGGAAATGATGCGACGATTGGAATGCACAAAAACAAAGGGCTGGCTTGCATTCATGCTGCTGTTTCTCCTTGAACCTGTTGCGGATGGCTGACGGGTAGCGACCGGAGCATCACGATATGTCCATCACCACGGTCTTGTGCTGCAGGTAACCATCGAGGCCCTCCACGCCGAGTTCGCGGCCGTACCCGCTTTGCTTGAAGCCGCCAAAGGGTGTCTCGATGCCGATCACCGCCGGTGTGTTGACCGAGACGGTACCCGCTTCGATGCGCGCTGCGAGTTGGTGCGCGCGCGACAGGGAACGCGTCCAGACCGTCGCGGCCAGGCCATAGTCGGAGTCGTTGGCCAGCGCGATCGCGTGCTCCATGTCCTTGGCCCGGATGACGGCCAGTACCGGGCCAAATATCTCTTCGCGTGCGATCTTCATCTGGTTGCTCGCATGGTCGAAGATCGTCGGCTCGACATACGGGCCTTTCAAGCCATCTGGTGCCTTGCCCCCGCACAGCAGCTTCGCCCCCTCTTGCACACCACTGCTGCAGTAGGCCAATATGCTCTGCTGGGCCGCACGATTGATGACCGGGCCCAGCGTTGTCGTGGAATCCATCGGGTCCCCGATCTTGAGCATGTTGGCACGTGCCACCAGTTTCTCGACCACTTCGTCGGCGATCGACTCCATGACGATCAAGCGGGTTCTCGCAGCGCACTTCTGACCCGCGTGGCCGAAGACACCCGCAGCCGTTCCTGCCACGGCCTTGTCGATGTCGGCATCGTCCAGAATCACGGCCGGGGACTTGCCACCCAACTCCAGTGTCACCCGCTTGACGCTGGCCGCGGCAGCCTGCGCCACGCGCACACCCACCGGCGTCGAACCGGTGAACGAGATCTTTTGTATGTGTGGATGGTTGGCCATCGCCATGCCGATGTCGCGTCCGGGGCCGGGCACCACGTTGAACACACCGGCCGGCAATCCGGCCTGGACGGCCAGTTGCGCGAACAACAGCGTGGTCAGCGGCGTCTCGCTGGCCGGTTTGACCACGACCGTGTTGCCTGCGGCCAGCGCCGGCGCGAGTTTCCAGATCATCAGCAACAACGGGAAGTTCCAGGGCAGGATCAGTCCGCACACCCCCAGCGCCTCGCGCCGCACATAGCGGTGCAGGGAGACCGCACTGGCCACGACGCGACCGTCCAGACGCTCTGCACACCCGGCGAACCATTGCAATGTGGCGATGCTGGAGCGGATATCGATTTCCGCGTCCGCGATCGTCTTTCCCGCCTGGTGCGACTCCAATGCCACGAATGCGCGGAACTGACCCTGCAATGCAGCCGCCATGGCATTGAGTACGCGCGCGCGTTCACCCGGCGCGCGCGTCGACCAACCCCCAAAGGTGTCCCGGGCAGCCTGCACTGCCAGGTCGAGCGTCGCCGCATCGGCCGCGGCACATTGGGCAATGGTCTCGCCGTTGGCTTTGCCGAAGACTGTTTGGTGGTTCGAGACTGGCGTGAATCTGCCACCGATGAAGACACAGCCGGGAGGCATGCTCGTCAATAGCCCGGCGTAATCGGAGGAGGTGTAGGGTGCAGGAGTCGAAGTGGACATGGATGCGAAATGGAGTTTCTGTTTCGATTCAGGAGGGTGGCGCAAAGACAAGCACCATGGGAGCCGGCATGCGGTGCCGGGGCGGCGTGCCGCAGGGCATGCCGCCGAGTCACACGCGCGCCACGGTACCGGTCAGCGGGTATTGGCAATGGCCTTGATCTTGTCGATGCCGCCGAACTTGGACGCCTCGGCCTCCCAGACCGGCAGCATGGCATCGCGCCACGGATCCTGGTTCACCTTGATGACCTTGGCGCCCTTGGCCACGGTGCGCTCGAGTGCCTTGCCGATCTCTTCCTGCTGGATACGATTGAAGTACGAGGCCATCTCATCGGCGGTGGTCTGCATGACCTTGCGCTGGTCGGGGCTGAGCCTGTCCCAGAAACTCTTGGAAAAAACAATGCCCCCCAGCGACCAGATATGACCGGTTTCGATAAAGTACGGAGCCACCTCATTCAGCTTCAAGGCTTCAAACCCGTCTTTGGTCATGTCCATGAAGTCAACGACTCCTGTCGACAGCGCGCCATAGGTTTCGGTGATCGGAATCGCGGTTGGATTGGCACCCATCGTTTTCCAGATGGCAATGTGCAACGGACTTTGCAGTACCCGCATCTTCTTGCCGCGCACGTCGACCGGTGTCTGCATCGCCTGGCGGCTGACAACACTGCGCGCACCATAGGTGATGTAGCTCAGAAGTTCGAAACCCTGGTCACGATACAACGGTTTGTATCCCTGTCCGATGGGACCATTGGTCACCGCCTCGACATGGGCCAGATCCCGGAAAACGAAGGGCATATCGAAAATCTGCCCTTGCGGCACCCAGGACGACAGAGCCGCCAAAGTCGAGTCAGCGCCCTGAATCGAGCCCAGTCGCATGCCTTCGGCCACTTCGCGCTCACCGCCGAGTTGCCCGCCGGTGAAGATTTGCAGCTCGATGCTGCCGCCGGTCCGCTCCTTGACCAGTTCGGCGAATCGGCCCCACATGCGGGCGGTCGGTTGCCCGTCCTTGTAAATCACCGCGACACGAGCCTTGACGGTCTGGGCTGTTGCCGATTGCAGCGGCAGCAGTCCGCCCACCGCAACCGCCATGGCTGCGGCGACGGCTCCAATCATGTACTTGCGCTTAGACATTCTCAATCTCCTTTAGTGGTAGTGGCATGGGAATCAATGCATCGTGCGCCCGGATGGCATGGCCGGCTCATGCGCCGGTCAACCACAACAAACCGAGCGAAACCGCGGGAACATAGGTGATGACGGCCAGCGCGACCAGCAAGGCCACCAGCAGCGGCCAGGACGCGCGAAACACGTCGGACACTTCCAGCCGTGCCACCGTGGCCACGATAAAGGCCAGGATGCCGACCGGCGGACTGAGGCCGCCAATCATCAGGTTGCAAATGACGATCAAGCCGAAATGGATCGGATCTACCCCGACGCTGACCACCAGTGGCAGGAACAGCGGCGCCAGGATCAGGATCGCCGCGCCGATATCGAGAAACATGCCGGCCACCAGCATCACGACATTGACGAACAGCAGCACCGTCCATTTTTCGCCAGTCCATTGGGATGCGAACGCCAGAATCTCCTGGGGCACCCGTTCGGTGGTCAGGATGAACCCAAATGGCAGGGCCGCACCGATGAGCAGACCGATCAGCGCGGAATCGACGGCCGTGGACGAGAGAACCTGGTACAGCGCTTTCATTGAATAGCTGCGATACACGAAGACGCCCAGCGCAAACGCATATGCCACGGCGAGCGCGCCGGTCTCGGTCGGGGTTGCGATACCCATGCGCAGGCTGATGATGATAAATAGTGCGAGCATCATCACGGGAACTGCCGCCTTGCCGGCACGCAGGCGCTCACTCCATGATGCCTTGGCCACCGACGCGCCATAGTTGTCGCGCCGTGCCACCAGCCAGACCGCCACCATCAAGGCCGCGGCGATCACCAGACCCGGCACAATGCCCGCCAGGAAAAGATGGCCGACCGACAGGCCGGTGGCCGCCGCCAGGATCAACATGCCCACGGAGGGCGGAATCACATTGGGTAGCAACGCCGAAGCAGCACAGACGGCGGCCGAGAAGGCTGGTTTGTAGCCGTCGCGCACCATCGCGGGATGCAGCATCTTTGCGCTGAGTGCGGCATCTGCGTTTGACGAACCCGAGATACCTGCGTACAGGGTCGCCGACACGACTGTCACCTGACCCATGCCGCCGCGCAGGTGCCGAACGAGCGCGTACGAAAAATCAATGAGCCGTTGTGTCAAGCCACCCACGTTCATCAGTGATCCTGCCAGCAGGAACAAGGGGATCGCCAGCAACAAAAATTGTCCGGAACCGCGCACCACGTTCTGCACCACGGCTGGCGCTGGCAGTGTTGCAGCGGACAGATTGGCCAGAAACACGGCCAACAGCATGGAAAAGGCCACTGGCACCCCCAACGCCAGCGCGATCGCAAAGCCCAGTGCCATGGCCCCGACAGCATGCCCTTGCGGCAGGCTGATCCATGCATGGACATCGAGCGCCATGTACAGGACGATGCCCAGTAGCACGCCGGCTGACCCAATCCAGCGCCCCCGTGCGGCGTCGAGGTCACGCAGCGCGATATATGCCAGACCGAGCACACACGACACGGGAATGCCAGCGTACTGCAGCCAGCTCGGAATACCGAGCGCTGTCGATGTACCGCCAATGAGGCCGATCAGATCCTTGGCACCAAACAAGACCGCAATCGTGGTGTAGGCCACCAAAGCATCGATCAGTACCTGATGGGCTTGTCGCATCGAATCCGGCAGGATCCGATTGAGTGCACCCACCGCAATATGCATGCGCATCCGATGCGCCAGTGGAATCCCCAGAAAGATCAGGTAGATGAACAGCCACTGGCCGGTCTCGCCGGTCCAGGTGAAGGAGTTGTTGAAGACGTACCGCGCCACGACTCCGGCCAGCGTCACCACCGAGATACCACACAGGCAAATGACCGCGAGCGCCGTGAGGCTAGCATCCAGACCATCCATCAAGCGCCGCACGATGGAGCGTGGCGCCGCAGGCACGCCAATGCCATCTTGCAGTTTCAACTCGATCGCGCTCATGGTCTGGCAGTCGCCATTGCGCCGCACACCACGCGTGTACCGTAAACCACTCCCCTACTGCGGCAAGGCGACCGGGCGGTTGTCGTCGATCTCTGCGATGCGCGGTATTTCGACGCCATAACGGCCGACATCGTCGCGAATCTTGTCGACACCGGCGCGGATGATGCTGATCTCATCATCGGGGTGTGTCGCGCCCAACCCGTATTCGGCTGCCAGCGCGCGACTCTTGCCGGAGCGCTGACGCTCGTCCTGGGGCAGATTCACCACCGCATAAACACCGTTGAGCAGGCTGCCCCGAAGTTTCTTGGCAAACTTTTCTCCGATCACGCGTTTCTCGTCGTCGCTCAACTCGCCGAAAAAGCGACGCATGATGATGCGACCGAACTGAATGTGGCGCGCTTCATCGCGCAGCACCAGGCGACAGGACTCCTTGATCGACTTGAAACGGGCGTTCTCGTAACGCGCTTGCAGCAACTCGCCCGAGAGTTGCTCGAACAACGTATTGACCGACAGCCCGGCGAAAAAACTCATCTGCTTCTCGTCTCGCTCGTCATGAAAGCGTGGAATCACCTGTTGGAAATAGTCCGCACGGGGCGTGGGCTGGTAACCGCCGAGCGCCTTGGCAATGCGAAAGCTCACCTCGTGATGGCGAAATTCCTCGGCAATGAAGTTGGTGATGTGCTGCTTGATCTCGAACGGCTGATGGTCGAAGATCGCTTCGCGCAAGCGCTCGGCGCCGTAGGGTGTGGCGCCGTGCTCCATCCAGGCCCGCAGGCTCCACCATTCAGCGCCCGCCGCGCGCACCTCTGGTGGCAGATCGGCATTGACCAGATCACTGTAGTCGATGTCGGTATTCGGATCCCATGCCAATCTGCGAGCGTCCTCGCACAACCTCCACACCTCGGGGTACCCGACTTCCGACACGACCGGGTAGGGATTGGGTACGGGTACCAGCTCTTCGAGCACGGATGGTTGCATGAGGCTTCTCCTGAAACAGGCACCGCCGAGGGCGGAAAATAAGGGCGTGTCACAGGTCGATAACACGCGTCTGGATCATCCGTTCGCATGCGTCAAACACGATTTGCGAACATCTGTTCGGAATTTAAGCGATAGTCTGCGCCATGTCAACGCACAATAAAGAATCATCGACACTCCGTGCCGCATCACGCGGCGAACGGCTCGAATCACTCGAGCGTGGACTGCGCGTGCTGGAACTGTTCGGTCAGGGTGCCTCGCGCGCCTACTCGATGATCGAGGTGGCCGATCAGCTACGGATCACACGCGCATCGGCGCTGCGTATTCTTGCCACGCTGGAAAGTCTGGGCTACGTCCGACTCGATACCCGCGCGTATTCGCTGACCCCCCGCGTGCTCAACCTGGGTTATTCGTATCTGGCGGCACTGGGCTTTCAAAACATCGTACGACCCATCCTCCTCGATCTCGTGAAGAAGACCCAGGAAACCTGCTCGATCGGCGTGCTCGATGCCATGGAGGTCGTTTACGTGGCGCGAGAGGAAACCCGCCGCATCATCCGCATCGACCTGAACGTGGGTAGCCGGCTTCCTGCCCACCTCAATTCGATGGGCCGCGTATTGTTGTCGGCGCTGCCCGATGCTCAACTGAAAGCACTGCTGCGCACGATCAAGCTGGAGCGGCTCACCAAACGCAGCATACTGGACAAGAACGAGTTGCGCGAACGAATCCAGCGTGTGCGTGTGCAGGGCTACTGCTACATCGACGGTGAGGTTGACGATCGTATCGCCGGTTTGGCAACCCCCATCCGCGATCGCGATGGCAACACCGTCGCTGCGCTCAACCTGAGCCTGGGCTTCGATCGGTATTCCCCGCAAGCAGTGGAGTCAACCTTGCTTGCGATGGTGATGGACACGACTCAGCAGATCGAAGCCATACTGCATCGCGATATTCCCTTGTCGTGACCGTGGCGCATGCGCATGCGCCTGCGTGGAACTTTGCGCGCGTGCGCCATTGCCAGACGAATCCGCGAGAATGCGGCTGTTGACAAGCATCAACGACGCCAGCGCACGAGCCGATTCGCCAACGTCATGCGCCGGGAATCGCCCAAGGCACCAATTGACTTTGCCCAACTCTTTGGAGAGACCATGCCCACTTACCACATCGAAATGATGGAAGGCCGTACCGTC
>JBBRVD010000047.1:0-22544 GCA_038247175.1 Burkholderiales bacterium
GCGACTGCGAGCGCGCCATCCGCTGGGACGACCCCGCCATCGGCATCGCCTGGCCGGCCGGCGTGGCGCCGCTGCTGGCGCCCAAGGACGCCGGCGCAGCGCTGCTGGCCGATGCCGACACCTTCTGACCGGCCTGCAGCCACACGCCGACATGGCCACCGCCGATGGGATGTTGCAGGACCGGAGGCGCTGACCACACCGGCGGCTACCTGGTCGAAATCTTCCGGAGCCTGGGCCAGACGGCTTCACTTACGCAGTCAACAGCAGCATCTCCGGAGCCCTCCACAGTCTGCCCAGGGCGGAAGACCCTGTTCGCAAACCGCTGTCGCCGTACGCGGTCACGAAGCATAGGAACGAGTTGGTGCCCACACCACGGTGATCCCCGAGTTGGACGTGGCGATCCTGGCGGGCAACGCGGTTCACGTCAATGGCGCTGGACGGACCAACCGCGACTTCTGCTTAGTGGACGACATGGTGCAGGCCGTTCCTCTTGCGGGCAAGGTAACGGCCACAGCAGCGTTGAACCAGATTTTCAACGCTGCGGTAGGGGATCAAACCGATCCGAAACAGCTGCAGGCGCCACTGTTGGCGGCAATGCGGCGGTAGCGGTCGGACCAAGCCCACTACGCACCATTGAGCCACGAATTTCGGGCCCGCCATGTGCGGCAATCACGGACCGATATAGGCAGGATCAGCAGACATCTTGGCTATGTGCCCAGCCCAGACATGCAGGCCGGTTTGGAATTGACCGCGCGCTGGCACGACGCCGGACGCGGCGACTCAACTCACCGTCTGCTCACCATCCAGCGCGGCGACTTGAAGCGCACGATGCGCCAGTACAGCGCGGTGTAGGTCAGACCGAACAACACGATGAAACCGCCCAGCACAGGCGTGTTGTCCCAGAACAGCATAGCTGGCACTACTGCCGTCATACACAGCATCCACAGGTAGGGCGAAGTCATGGAGTTACGGCGAGCGGCAGAGCGCTTCGACTGCTTGCCGACCGCCCAGCGCATGATGCGGCGGTAGATCAGCGAGTGCAGGTGGATGCCATCGGGCATGCCGGCGGATTGCTTGCGCAACATTACGCGGCGATAGACGGAGAACAGAGTTTCGAACACCGGATAAATGCACACCAACAGCGGGAACATCGGCGAGACTGAAGGATTGCGGTGCAACAAGAGAACGGCGAGCTCGGCGATGAAGAAGCCGAGGAAGTAAGCGCCGCCATCACCAAGGAAGATCAAGCCTGCGGGGAAGTTCCAGACAAAGAAGCCCAGAACCGCGCCGACACCGGCCACTGCCAACCAGACGATCAGCGTGTCATTGACCTGGAAAGCGACGTACCCCACGCTGACGAGCATCAGCACGGCGCACATTGACGCCAGCCCATTGAAGCCATCAATGATGTTCAGAGAGTTGGCCACACCGGAGACCACGAACACCGTGATCAGCACGGCGGCCCAAGGATGGGCCAGCGCCCAATCCAAGCCGGGGATCGCGCTGCGCACGATCACCGCGTCCATCAGCAGCGCCGCCAGGGCAGCCGAAGTGGCGGTGAAGAACAGGCGTCTTCTGGGGCTCTGCGACTTGGTCAGGTCTTCTGTCAGCCCGCAAAGAAAGGCTGGCAAGGCGCAGAGAATCAACAGACCAGCAGAGGCTGCAATGGCTGGCTGCCGCAGCCAGAAGGCCAAAATGGCAACACAAATGCCGGCGACGATACCTACTCCGCCCACACGCGGTACAGGCAACGTGTGAAATTTCTGAGGCCCCGATAAGTCGTGGTCATGGGCAATGCCGATACCCTGCTTGGCCCGATGCACGAGCCAGAGTGTGGCGCACAGCGACACAGTGAATGCCAGCACAAGAATCAACATTCTTCGAATTCTAGCGACCATGCCAAGGCGTCCTGGCGCCTACCCGAACAGGCGCCCGCACCGTCCCAGGCTAGCCCGACGACTCCGATGAGCAGGCACGGCTAGGCCGGGTTCCCCGGCAGATAGAATGGCTCTGTTCCCTGACAACAGCGCCACTGCGGCGCTCATCCATGCGAGTGTCGACATTGATAGGCGCGCTGCGTTTGCGGCCCTGGTTTACAGCCGTATCGCTTCTGGCATGGGTGCCTATCCATGCGGCAGCGCAACCGCAATCGTTGGCTGTCGACACGGCGCTTTTCGGGTCCGGCGGTGCAGTGCAAAGTTCGAACACGGGCGCAGGCGCTGGTGCTTCACAGGCTTCTCCGTCCGGCCCCGTGCGCTTGATGCAAACGAACCCGCTGCGGGAGTCACCCGAGCCGACCATCGATCAAGCGTCTGGAACACAGCAAACGGCGCCCTCGTCCCGGCTGGGCGAGTTCGAGAATTACGTGCGAAGCATCTCAGACGACAGCGTGCGCCGCCTTGGTTACCAGCTGATTCCGCTGCCCGGCGACGAACGGGTGCCCGACCATGATGCTGCCGTACCGGCAGACTACCCAATCGCCGTCGGCGACGAGGTGCTGCTGCTGCTCTGGGGCAGCGTGGAAGCAGACTTGCGGCTGGTGGTCGACCGCAATGGCCGTATCAGCCTACCGCGCGTCGGGGCGGTGCAAGTGGCGGGCGTGCGCAACGCTGACTTGCAAGCCTTGATTGAGCGACGCGTGTCGCAAGTATTTCGCAACTTTCAACTGAGTGTCTCACTGGGCCAGTTGCGTGGCATCCGGATCTTTGTCACCGGCTTTGTGCCCCGCCCCGGGACTTACACCGTCAATCCGCTGACCAGTGTCGTCGCAGCCTTGATCCGGGCGGGCGGGCCAGCGGCGTCGGGCAGTTTCCGGCGGGTGGAGCTCAAGCGCAAAGGCCTGGTCGTGGCAACCTTCGACCTTTACGACCTGCTCCTAAAAGGTGACCGCTCGGCAGACCAGTTGGTCCAGGCCGGCGACGTGGTGCATGTTGGGCCGGTCGGTACCCAGATCGCGTTGTTTGGCAGCGTGAACCGCCCCGCCATTTTGGAACTGCGTCCCGGTGAGACAGTGGCAAACGCCCTGGAGATGGTCGGCGGTTACAACGCCGTTGCAGACCGGACCCGCCTTACCATCGAACGGCTGAGCGAACGCACCCAGCAGCGCATCGCGGAATTGGCCATGCCCAAAGACGCAGAATCAACACTCAGCAATGGCGACGTCATCCGCGCCTTCAACGCCACAATTTCCATCCTCGCGACGGAAAGCCAGAACAAGCGCATCACCATCGGTGGCGAGGTGACCCGCCCGGGTGAGTACGTGCTGCCGCCGGACAGCACCTTGCAGGACGCCATCCGCATCGCGGGCGGCATGCGCCCGACGGCATTCATTTACGGCACCCAGTTCCTGCGTTACAGCGTACGCATCACTCAGCAAGAGAACTACGACCGGGCGCTTCGAGACTTGGAGACAGACTTGGCCAAGTCGTCTGGAAGCCGGCGGGTGAGCAGCGGAGAGGATGTAAACTCAATGCGTGCTGAAGAGGACAGCCGGTCCAGACTGCTGCAACGCCTGCGCGGACTACGCCCCAGTGGTCGCGTAGTGCTGCAGTTGCAGCCGCAGGACGTTGATCTGCCTGCCTTGATGCTGGAAGATCAGGACCACCTTTACCTACCACCAAAGCCGACTGCCGTAGGCGTGTTCGGCAGCGTTTTCAACAGCGGCAGTTATCTGTACAGCAGTGACCGCCCGATCGAGCAGTACCTGCGGCTGGCCGGTGGGCCGACGCGGGGCGCAGACGAGCGCAGTATCTTCGTGGTGCGAGCCAATGGCCAGGTATTGAGCGCGCTACAGGGCGGCGGATCCGGCTGGTTTCGCGATAGGTCGTACTTCAAATCAGTGGTGGCGGAGCCCGGTGACACCGTGTTTGTGCCCGAAGAAATGGACAAGACGACGTTTGTGCAGTCTGCTAAGGACTGGACCCAGATCCTCTACCAGTTTGGGATCGGGCTGGCCGGTATCAAGAGTGCAGTGCAGTGATGGCTGCTGACGATGCCAATCCTGTGAATGACCGTGTGGATGAAGACGCGCCAAACATCGGCTTCCTGGAGTTGCTGATACCCTTGGCACAGTACAAGTGGCGCTTGCTGCTGGTTCCAGTGGCCGTGGCTGCCATGGCGCTGGGGATGACCTACCTCCAATCTCCGATCTTCACTGCAAAGACAACTCTGCTGCCGCCGCGGCAACAATCGTCCGTCAATGCAGTGCTCGGCTCACTGGGTGGCCTGGCATCGCTGGCGGGCGGCGCCGCTGTCAAGGGTCCGGGAGACCAGTATGCTGCGATGCTGGGCAGCCAGACAATTGCCGACAAACTAGTCGACCAGTTCGATCTGCTGCAAGTCTATGACGAGCAATACCGCTTCCGTGCCCGCAAGCGTTTGGCCGACAACTCGAAGATCGGGCTCGACAAAAAAGACGGACTGATCACCATCGAAGTCAATGACACCAGTCCCCAGCGTGCGGCCGACATGGCCAATGCTTATATAGATCGCCTCCGCGAGATGACAAGCACGCTGTCGGTGACGGAGGCGCAAGAACGTCGGCAGTTCTACGAGCGAGAACTAGCGACTGCGCGCCAGGGCTTGGCGCGCTCGCAATCGGAACTGGCTTCCAGCGGGATCTCCGAGGCCACGCTGCGGGCCGAGCCGCGGGCCGCAGCGGAGGCACTGTCGATGGCGCGCTCAGAACTGGCGGTGACGGAAGTGCAACTGCGCGTTGCGGCCCGAACGCTGGCCGACGGCACGCCGGAAGTGCAGCAATTGCTGGCAAAAGCGGGGGCATTGCGGGCGCAACTTAGCCGTCTGGAGCAAAAGCAACCCAAGGACGAATCCAACTACATTGACAAGTACAGGGACTTCAAATACCAGGAAGGGCTGGTCGAGGTATTCAGCAAACAGTATGAGCTGGCACGACTGGACGAGCAACGCGACGGTGCAGTGATCCAGGTCATCGACCCTGCCACCGTGCCGGAATGGAAGAGCGCGCCGAAACGGATCAACATCGCCGCGATCACTGGCCTGATCACCGCAATGCTGCTGGCTACCTGGTTGATCGGCCGGCACCTTTGGCGTCTGTCCTTGCGCGACCCCGCTGTGGCATCCAAAGCGGCAACGCTGCGCGCCACGTTGCGCGGGGACGTCAGCTGAGCATGCGAAAGCCCTGAATGACGCCCCTGCCCATATGGCTTCGTAGACCTGGCTCGACCGCACACCAGATGCCCAGCGACCTGACCGGCACAAGCCCCGTCCGTGAGGGGCAGCGTTGGCACAGCCAAGCCTGCCCGCGCGCCCGGGCATAGGGGAGTCGTTTGCCATGACCGCGCTGCTTGCACTGTCTGGACCGCCCGCGCGAACCTTCCGGATTCCTCGGGTTCGCATCCTGTTGCTCCTGCTGATCTTCACACCCTTGATTTATGCGCAAGACGGTGATCCGTACCGAGCCTACAAGATCATGGCAATCGGCATGCTATTCCTTATGGTGGCCCTGCCGGACTTGCTGGACCTGCGTATGTGGGCGCGGGCGGGTGTTGCCGCAGTGCCTGCCGTCTGCCTGCTAATCTTGTTGCAGCCCGTGGTGTTACCGCTCGCGAGCGCCTTCTACAACCTGAAGTTCGCAGCGGTCATGTTGTTTTCATTTCTCCCAGTGCTTTATCTGTCAAATCTCAATCGGCCCTGCAGCCCCGCTGAGATGCAGTTCCTGACCAAAGCCTTGCGCCTGATTTTCTACACCTGCGTGCTGTCGTTGCTAGTGACAGCCGTAACCGGCGTGGGCGAGATCTATACCGAAGGCGGCGCCTTCCAGAGCCGCGTTTTTTCATGGCTGGGTGACGGCTTCGCACCGGTGATGGTATTTTTCCTGTACTTTCACCTGTTCGCTAAAAAACCATTTGGAGCTCTTGTCTCTATGGTTTGCATAGTCTTTCTGATGCAGTCCAAGACATCTGCCGGGATGGCGGTTTTTGGCTATGTGGCCTATCTCTTCATCATCGGGCGCGGAACCACCCGACTAATGGTTTTGACCGGAATTGTCATCGGTGTGGTAGTTTTTCCGGTGCTGCTGCAAACGCTATCGGACAACTTGCACAACTTCGATTATTCATTTAACAACCGTTTGCTGTCTTACAACGCGGGTGTCGAGTTCTTTCTTTCCAGTCCCTGGCTGGGTGTCGGCGCCAATCAGACATTCTCCATCCTGAGCGATAGCGCCTTTGAAACTACGCAGGGTTTGGCTGAAAGCGGTATTCCATTCTACGATTTCTTCCAAATCCACAATGCATTTCTACGTGCACTGGCTGAAATGGGAATCTTCGGCTTCACGCTGCTGCTGCTGCTTTGCTGGTCAATTTGCAAACGCAGCTGGAAAACCCTTCGCAAGCCGCACCTGCATGAATCACTACCACAGCGTGCAATCAGTAGTGCTTGCGCGTTGTGGCTGCTGTCGTTTGTGGTTTTTCACCAGACGACCGGATGGTTTGAGCCGGGTCACCCGCAACTGGCCTGGCTGGTTTGCTTTCTCGGCCTGATGAACTTCCTAAACCCGCCTGCTGCTAGGCGGAGTGTCCGCAGAGAATCGGCACATCCTAGCCTTGCGGCCACCCGGTAACGATCATGAATTTCAACCGGTTCATCCGCCCCATCCAAATGCGGCGAGACCTGCATAGTTTGTTCGAGCAATGCTTCGAAAAGCACCTGCAGGCCCGCGCGGTGGTTTATGATATCGGCTGCGGCCAGAAACCCTTCAAAGACTTTCTGGCCGGCAAGGTTCAGAAGCATATTGGTGTGGACTTGGCCGACGGCTTCTACAATCCGGACCAAGTCGACCTGATCGGCACCGCCTATGACGTGCCTGCAGCGGACGGCGTCGCAGACGCGGTGATTCTATCGCAAGTCATTGAACATCTGGAAAGCCCAATGCTGGCGATGGGCGAGGCCCACCGCTTGCTGCGAAATGGCGGACTCGTGTTTCTCTCGTTTCCGTTCCTGTATCCGATCCACGCACCACCGCGCGATTTTCTTCGGTATACCGAATTCTATCTGGCAGACCAACTGACCAGCCACGGTCTAGAGGTCGTCGAGACGGTCAGACTGGGTGGGTTCTGGTATCTGACGGGCATGAATGCCATGATGTATTTGCACGATGTGGACCGCGGACCAGTGCGGGCCACCCGCATTCTAAAACTGCTCGCCTTGCTGGCCGGTATGGCATGCGGTGCCTTGCATGCGGTGGAGGGCACATTCCTTCGCGCCGCAGGTAAGGACATTACCGGCATACGTGCCAAGTGGACGATGAACTATTTAACGGTCTTGCGCAAGACGGCGCCTGTGAATTGATGTGATTTCCTATATCAAGCGTAGTCATCGCATCGCTTCTTACTGGGCGCCGATTCTAAATGGGTATTTGAACGCCTACCTGTTCTTCTTGCGGTCGAAATTTGGTGTCGCCGATGCAATGGGCCATTACCGCGGTCTGCGCTTCCGATTTCGCAGTTGTGACCGCTCGGCCATCGATGAAACCCTGGTGCGCGGTGAATACGCCTTCATTGCGCCGCTGATCGCGCAGCTCGATACCCCGTTAATCGTCGACATCGGCATGAATGTTGGCGACTTTTCCATCTTCTCGGTGGCTAACAACCCGCGCTGCGATATCGTCGGCATCGAAGCAGATGCAGATACCGCAGCGCTGGCGCTCAGCAATGCGCCTTCACGGGTGCAAGGTTCGTGGGTGGTGCACCACCGCGCCGCCTGGAAGAACAACGATGCGCTCTTCATTGAAACCGGACCGCTCAGTGTCAGCAGTAAAGTCAGCGCCAGTGGGCACAAGCCGGTCGAGGGCATCGACATTCAGACGCTGCTGGCGCTGCTTCCGCGACGAACCATCGATGTGATGAAAATCGACGTGGAAGGGGCGGAAGAGGCTTTCCTGTGCGCGGCACCGGCATTGCTAGGCCATGTGCACCACCTGATCGTAGAATTACATCCAGCTGCCTGTGATGCGCAGCGCGTGCGCAATATGTTGCAGCAGCATTTCGCCCGGGTCGATGAAGTGGGCGGGCGCCTCTCGTCCAAACCGCTGTTGTACTGCCGGCAGGCATGAAAAAACGTGTAGCTGGTGTCTGGCACTCTGTGCGCAGGCTTGACCGCACGATCACCCGCGATTTTTCGTCGATCCTGGGGCTGCGCTTGGTAGAGAAGGTATCCGGCTTTATCGTCGTCGCTGTTCTGTTCCGCAGCCTGGACAAGGAGCAACTGGCACAGTACGGCTTCATCCAGACCGTGGTGGCAATGTGCGCCATCTTCGGCATCCAGGAATTCCAGAACACGATCAGCCAGTCGGTGGCGCGCGGATTTCCCGGCACCTACCGCCGCAGTGTGCCGCTGGCGCTGCGCTGGAGCAGCATCGGGGCTCTGGTGCTGCTGTTCATCGGCGCCTGGTACCTGCAAGCAGGGCAACGGCAGTTGGGCATCGGCTTCGTGATGGCCGCACCGATCTTTCCGCTGATGCATGCCATTAGCCAATGGAAGGGCGTGTTCATCGGCGAAGGCAACTTCAGCAGTTTTAGCGTGGCCGAGGCCAGCAATGCGATCGTCAAGACCCTGCTGATCATGGCCACTCTGTGGCTGTTTCCCGGCTCCTTTTTGGCTCCATTGCTGGTGTTTCTGGCCATCCCGGCCATGCAGAACCTGCGGCAGACGCTGCTGTGCTTCCGGCGCATCCCAGCGCTCGCGCCCACTGAAGATGGCGCCATTGCCTATGGCTTGCGCGCCAATCAGTACTCTGCGGTTGGTATCGTGGTGGCTAACCTCGACCGTGTCCTGATTTTCACGTTCCTGTCGCCGGCACTGCTGGCCGTGTACATGGCGGCGGAGAAGTTCGCCGATCTGCTGCAGAGCATGGTGCAAGATCTTGGCGCCGTGCTCGCCACCAAGTTCTCGAAGATCGAACGCTATTCGCACCGGCTTGACGATGCGTTGAAACTGGCATCGCTGGCCATCGCGATATTTGTCATCCTGTTCGCGGTGTTCGCGGTGCCACCGCTCACCTTACTGATTTTCGGCTCTGGCTACCAGGAGTCGATTCGCTATGCGCAATTCCTGGTGGCTTCGGTAGCCGTGGGCAACATCGCCACCCTGCGCTTTCGCTTCATCCGCTCCAGGCTCGACGCGGTCAGCTACCGCAATGTGCTGCTGACGGCATCTTTCGGCAAACTCGCGGCCTCGGCAGCCCTGATCCCGTGGCTGGGCCTGGCCGGCGCGGTTGCTTCAGTTCTGCTCCACCGCTGCATCCTGGCGGCGATCACCGCGTACACCATCCGCACGCGCTACCTGCCGGGCGCGGCAGACCGACCCGGCGGGCCCGATGCAACAAAGTCCTGATCGGTATAGGCGCCAGACACCCGCGCAAGTTGCCGCAGCGCACCCGGCTGTCGCGTTCTATTTCTACAAACTGGGTGCTGCGGGGGGTGGTGCCGAGCGCATGGTGTGCCAACTGGCCGCCGCGATGGTGCAGCGCGGGTTCCAGGTGCACCTGATCACTTGGGATACCAGCGATGCTAATGCCTTTTATCCGATCGGCCCGGACGTGAGCTGGACCAAACTGGGCTTTGCGCCCGGCGCTGCGGACAAGCTACGGCGGGTGCGGGTGCTCTACCAGACGCTGCGCAAACACCGTATCAAGGTGCTGGTTGGTTTTGTGATGAGCGGCGACCGCACTGTGCTGGCCGCTGCCAAGCTGGCTGGTGTCCGGCTGGTGGCCGCCGAGCGCAACGCCCCACAGATGTACGGGTTCCGTCAGGGCCGCTGGAAGCGCTGGCTGACCTTCCGCCTGCTGGGCATGGCCGACCGCATCACGATCCAGATGGCAGGTTTTGCAGCCGGCTACCCGGCCAGGCTACAAGCCCGCTTGGTGACGATCCCAAATCCGGTGCCGGCGGCGCCGCTGACCGCCGCACCAGATGTATCTGACAGCATGGGAGGCTGGACACTGCTGGCCGTTTCTCGGCTGGATGCCGATCAAAAACGCATCGACTGCCTGGTCAGCGCGTTTGCGCAGGTCGCACCGCAGTTCCCGAAATGGCAGTTGCGCATCGTCGGCGATGGCACGGAGCGTGACGCCCTGCTCGGCCAGATTGCCGCACTCGGGCTGTCGGCGCGCGTGCGCATCGAGGCCTCGACACATGCAATCTTCGAGGTGTATGCGGCCAGTCATCTGTTCGTGATCCCCTCGCGCTGGGAAGGCTTTCCGAACGCCCTGGCAGAAGCCATGGCTTGCGGCCTGCCTGCCGTCGGCTACGAGCGCGCTGCTGGCGTGGCCGAACTCATCGGCAAGACGGGCTGGCTGGCGCGTGGACTTGACGACCCGGAGGCGCTGGCCGAAGCACTGCAACACGGCATGACCGACTCTGCCGAGCGGGCGCGGCGCGGCCGTGCAGCTGCAGAAGCGATGGCGCAATTTGTGCCATCGCAGCAATTCGACCGCTGGCGCGACTTGCTGCAATCGCTGATGGTTACGGAATCCGCATGAACATCCCGCTGGTGACCATCGGCCTGACAACCTACAACGCCCTGGCCACGGTGGAGCGTGCGCTGGCATCGGCGCTAGCGCAAACTTGGCAGCCGATCGAGATCGTGGCCGTCGATGACTGTTCCACCGACGGCACACGGGCACTGCTCGACCGGCTGGCGGACGGGCAGCCGCTACTGCGGGTGTTCGGGAATGCCATAAATAGCGGCGTCGCGGTGTCCCGCAATCGCATCCTGCAAGAAGCCAGGGGCGAGTTCGTCGTATTCTTCGACGATGACGACGAGAGCACACCGGACCGCGTCGTGCGCCAAGCCGAGCGCATCACCCGCTATGAACAGCAGTTTGCCCAAGGCGCACCTGTGGTGTGCCACACCGCACGCCGGCGCATTTATGCCGAAAGCCTGGAGCGCCTCGAGCCGACCATGGGCCAGCGAGACGGGCGGGTGGCACCGCATGGCGTGGCGGTGGCCAACCGCATCCTGCTCGGCACGCCGCTGGAAGACGGCTATGGCGCCTGCCCCACCTGCAGCCAGATGGCGCGCGTCGCGACCTACCGGGCCCTAGGCGGCTTCGACCCAACGTTGCGCCGTGGCGAGGACACCGATTTCACGATCCGCTTGGGTCTGGCCGGCGGCCACTTGGTCGGTCTGGCCGCGCCGCTGGTCACGCAGTGGATGACGCGCACCAGCGAGAAAAGTCTGGCCGAGGAACACCGCAATCAGTTGCTGCTGATCCGCAAGCACCGCCCGTTCCTGGACAGCGCCGGGCAGTACGGGTTCTGCCTGGAATGGGCCAATGCTAAGCTGGCTTGGTTGGAGCGGCGCCGCGGCAGCTTCCTGTATCGCGTAGCGATACTGGCAGGGCGTCACCCGGTACTGACCGCCCGGCGCCTGCGGATGGCCATGCCCAACGCCGGCCTGAACCTGGCCTTCAGCCGATTTCACCGTGCCAGTTGATGTCATGCCCATGCTGACACTGCACCACAAAAGCCAAGGCCAGAGGCGCCACCGATGAAATGGGCCCTGAAGATCGCCGCCAAGATTGTGTTGGCCCGCCTGCCAGTGCCCTATGGGCGGTGGCGGACCATCGGCTTGTTCCGCCATGGCCGTATGGACCGCACCGACTACGCACTGAAGATCTTCCGCCTGCACTGCAGCCGGGCGTTCCCGGGCGGCCTGCCGCGCGGCGCGGCGGTGTTGGAGCTTGGCCCGGGCGACAGCGCGGCATCGGCAGTCATCTCAGCGGCGCATGGCGCCGGTCGCATCTGGTTGGTGGACGCTGGCGACTTTGCCGCCAAGGACGTCGCGCTCTACCAGCGGTTGGCAGGCGACCTCCGCCACCTGGGGCTGCCGGCACCGGACCTCTCGCGTGCCAACCACTTCGACGACGTCCTGCAGGCCTGCCATGCAAGCTACCTCACCGCAGGCCTCGACAGCCTGGCTGGCATTGCCGACGCATCGCTGGACTTTGCCTGGTCGCACTCGGTGCTGGAGCATGTGCGCCAGCACCAATTGGCGCCGACCCTGCAGGCGCTGCACCGCGTCATGAAGCCCGGCGCCCTGGCCTCACACAACGTCGACTATCAGGACCATCTGGCCGGCGCGCTGAACAATCTCCGCTTTCCGCAACCAATGTGGGAGTCGGCCATGTTCGCCAACGCGGGGTTCTACACCAACCGTGTGCCTGCGGTCGTGATGCACCAGTTGTTCCAACAGGCGGGTTTCACCCTGCTGGAAGAAAACTTCGGCCGCTGGCCATCCCTGCCGACCCCACGCCGTGCGCTTGCTACTGAGTTCGCGGCCTACCCCGACAAGGACCTGCTCCAGCGCACATCGCACGCGCTGCTACGCGCCTGACCGGCTGGGCTGACTCGCCACGCCAGACTGCGGCCTGCACCCCATAACTAATGACTACCCTACCCCGGCCATGACAAGCACTACCGAAACGACCGACGCGCCGCTGATCACCATCGGCATGACCTCGTTCTGCGCGGCTGGCACGATCGCACGGGCCATCGCCAGCGCGCTGGCGCAGGACTGGCCGAACCTGGAGTTGCTGATCGTCGACGACTGTTCGCCTGACGAGTCGGCGCAGGTGATCGCGACCGCCATCTCGGATGCACCCAATGCAAGGCTGGTGCGGCGCACAGTCAACGGTGGGCCTGCCGCTGCGCGCAACACCATCCTGGCCGAGGCGCGCGGATCCTTCGTCGTGTTCTTCGATGACGATGATGAAAGCCTGCCGGCACGCCTGCGCATACAGCACGCACGCCTGTTGACGTACGAAGCGCGTAGCGGGGCAGGCCTGGTCGCCTGCTATGCGTCGGGCAGCCGGCGCTATACGAACGGTTATACGCTGCAAATTGACGCGATCGGCTCACAAGGCAGTGCATTGGCAGGTGATGCAGTGGTGGACTACCTGCTTTATAACGGCCGTCATACGGGCCTGTTTTACGGCGGCGGCACACCCACCTGCGCCCTGATGGCACGACGCAAAACGTTCGAGGCTGTTGCTGGATTCGACGACAGTCTGCGGCGCATCGAAGACGTCGACTTCGCGGTGCGGCTGGCACGCGCCGGCGGACACTTCATCGGCTGCACCGAAGCGCTGTACCGGCAGGACGCCACAGAAGGGTCGGACAAGACGCCGCTGATGAACCTGCAGGCAGAACTGCAACTCGTGGACAAGCATGCCGACTACCTGCGGCCCCGGCGCCGTCATGCCTACGCGCGTGACTGGTTCAAGATTCGTTATTACCACTTCAGCCGACAACGTGTCCGCTTTCTGTTTGCGCTGGCCTGGCTGCTGGTCCGCCACCCGGTGGCGGGCACCCGCCACCTGCTGCGATCGGCGCCTGGCCGCTTACGGCACGAGAACAAAATGTCAATGTCATGATGATGAAACGCGTTGCCAAGAACCTCCTGAAGACCCTGCTGCCGGTCGGTCTGCGCCAGCGGTTACGGCTCGCGCAGAAATCGGTCGTCTACTTTTCGCGCCGGCAGGGCATCCGCATTCCGGTGGCGGCGAGCCAGCCGATCAAGATCATCGTGGGTGCAGCGATGACCCATCAGGCAGGTTGGTACGCCACGAACGAACAGTGGCTCGACATCACGCGCGGGACGCACTGGCAACGTGTGTTCCACGGCAAGGCGCTGGTGACGCATGTGCTTGCAGAGCATGTGTTCGAGCACCTCACGCCGGATGAAACACGCAGCACGTTGCGCAACATGGCCAAGCACATGGTGCCGGGCGGACGCGTCCGCATCGCTGTCCCGGACGGTTATCACCCCGACCCTAGCTATATCCGCCACGTCGGTATCGCCGGCATCGGTGCCGATGCCGAGGATCACAAGCAGTTGCTCAACAGCGATTCGCTAAGGCAGTACCTTGAGGAGGCCGGCTTCCAGGCCACGCTGCAGGAGGGCTACCAAAGCGATGGCGTGTTAGTGCAGACGGCGCTGCAGGGTGAGCACGGCCTTGTCGTGCGCAGTCGCAGCAATGCCCGCACCATGGCCGGCAGGGCGGGTTGGGCATTCATCGACGCCGATACCTCACTGGTGGTCGATGGCTGTAGACGGGCATGAGGTCGGTCGTCCTCGGCACCATCTCTCTGAACAGGATGGCGGGCGGGCTGGAGAAGAACATCGTATTGCTGGCCAACCACCTCGCCCAGCGTGGTGATGAGGTCCGGATCGTCACTTTCGACCTGCCTGGCGCCACCGCGTTCTATGACATCGACACCCGGGTCAGCTGGCACCAGGTCGCGCGTACACCACCACACACTGGCATCAACTTCTCGGACCGGTTTCAGCTGATCAGGCGCATCCGCGATGCGCTGAGGAGCACTGGCCGGCCGATCGTGGTGTGCTTCCACCACGGCGTCTTGCCCAGGTTCCTGCTTGCGGCGCTAGGGCTCGGTGTGCGCGTCGTCTGCTCCGAACGGAATTCGCTCACGCTGTACCAGCACATCCGCCAACGCAAGTGGTCCCCGGGCTTTCTGGCGATGGCCCTCACCAGCCGCATCACGGTCCAGTTTCCTGCCTATGTCCGAGACTATCCAACCTGGCTGCGCCAGCGCATCCGCGTGATTCCAAACCCGGTCCATGGCGTCGCGGACCAGGCAAAGCCAAACATGGCCGGCCCCGACGGCCGCTTCCGCCTTGTGAACGTCGGGCGGCTGTGCACTCAGAAGAACCAGCGACTGCTGATCGAGGCCTTCGCCCAGATGTGTAATCGGCATCCGTTGTGGGACCTGCACATCGTGGGTGAGGGCGAGATCCAGGCGGAGTTGGCAGCACACATCCAGCAGCAGGGGCTCGGAGATCGCGTGTTCTTGCAGGGCAAGCGGCGCGACGTGCCGGATTGGCTCGCGGGCGCCCACCTGTTCTGCCTGCCATCGCAGTGGGAGGGTTTTCCCAATGCCTTGGCCGAGGCCATGGCACACGGGCTGCCCTGTGTCGGGCTGAGAAGCTGTGCCGGCGTACGCGACCTGATAACCGACGGCGTGACCGGACGGCTTGTTGACAGCGCAGACCTGGCACCGGCCCTGGACACCCTGATGGCCGCAGCCGACACCCGCATGGCCATGGGCCGGGCCAGCACGGAACGGATCGCCAAGTACCAGCCGGAGGAGACCTTCCGACGCTGGGATGCCGTGCTCACCGAGCTCGACGGCCAGCCATGAAGCTGCTGTTTTGCATCAAGCAGCTGCATACTGCAGTGGGCGGCGCAGAGCGGGTGTTCTGCACGCTGTGCTCGGCATTGGCAGACCGTGGCCATCTGGTCACGGTGGTCACTTTTGACGCACCTGATCAGTTGCCGTTTTTCCCCTTAGACGCACGTGTGCGCCGCGTCGGACTGGCCATCGGCGACGCTAGCCAGTCCGCCAGCGCGGCCGAGACTTGGCGCCGGATGGCTGCATTGCATGCTCTGGTGCGCGCCGAGCGCCCCGATGTCGCCATCGGCTTCATGCATTCAATGTTTGTGCCGTTGGCCCTGGCCCTGGCCGGCACTGCGGTGCCAGCTATTGGCAGCGAGCACATCGTGCCCGAGCACTACCGCAGCCGCCCCCTGCAATACCTGCTGCTGGTGGCCACCGCGCCCTTGCTGGCTGCGATGACGGTGTTGTCCGAAGCCATCCGGCGGCGTTATCCAGGCGTGGTGCGGCGGCGTATGCAGGTAGTGCCGAACCCTGTGCAGATGGCCGCCGGTGCAGCACCAGGGCCTGGTGCTGACAGTGCGCAAGCGGTACTGCTGTGTGTCGGCCGCTTGGATGAGCAGAAAGACCATGCCACGCTGCTGCGAGCCTTTGCGCAGCTGGCGCCAGAGTTTCCCGGCTGGCAGTTGCGACTCATTGGTGAGGGCCCGCTGCGCACCGAGCTGACCCACCTCGTCGCGGCCCTGGGCCTGCAAGCGCGGGTGGCAATGCCGGGGGTGACGCACGAAATCGATGCCGAATACCAGCGCGCCTCTGTGTTCGTGCTGTCATCGCGCTATGAATCATTTGGCCTGGTGACGGCTGAGGCGATGGCGCACGGCCTGCCGGTGGTCGGCTTTGCAGACTGCCCTGGGACCAACGAACTCATATCTCCCGGCCATACTGGTCTTCTGGTTGACCCGGGCACCGACCGTGCAGCGGCGCTAGCGTCCGTCTTGGCTGGTTTGCTGGCTGATCGGGAGCTGCAACGCAGCCTGGGTGCAGCAGGCCGGCGGACCATCGACGACCGGTTTTCGACTGCCCGTGTATGTGATGCCTGGGAACAATTACTTCAACGGGTGGCGAGGTAGACATGTGCGGCTTCGCCGGATTTTTCGCATCGCCACGTAGCGATGACGCCGCCAGCTGGCCTGGTCGGCTGGACCGCATGGGCCAAGCCATCCGCCACCGCGGGCCGGATGCTTCCGGCATCTGGTTCGATGCCGAACCC
This sequence comes from Burkholderiales bacterium, assembly GCA_038247175.1. GTDB lineage: Bacteria > Pseudomonadota > Gammaproteobacteria > Burkholderiales > Burkholderiaceae_C > CAISIP01. The sequence goes on from JBBRVD010000047.1 coordinate 16,447, forward strand.
GGTATCGGGCTGGTGCACCGGCGGTTGGCCATCATCGACCTGTCGCCCGCCGGCCACCAACCCATGGTGTCGGCCAACGGCCAGCTGGTGCTGGCATTCAACGGAGAAATCTACAACCATCTGGCGATTCGGCGTGAACTCGAGCAGGTCAGCAACAGCCTCGCAGAGGGCGCCTGGCGCGGCCATTCCGACACCGAGACCCTGATCGCGGCGATCTCGGCCTGGGGTCTGGATAAAGCGCTGCGCAAGACTGTGGGCATGTTTGCCCTGGCGCTGTGGGACCGCGCCACCCACACGCTGTCTCTGGCACGCGACCGCCTTGGCGAAAAGCCGCTGTACTACGGGCTGCAGGGCGGCACGCTGCTGTTCGGCTCGGAGCTCAAGGCCCTGCGGGCGCACCCGGCCTTTGCTGCGGCAGTCGACCGTGATGCACTGGCGCTGTACCTGCGCCACAGCTGCGTGCCCTCACCCTACTCGATCTACCAGGGCATCAGCAAGCTGCCGCCTGGTGCCTGGCTGCAAATCGACAGCCGTGCCCTGCAGCAGCGCACACTGCCATTGCCGATGCGTTACTGGTCACTCAGCGAGGTGATTGCACATGGACGCACCCATGCCTTTGTGGGCAGCGACGCCGAGGCTGTCGACGCCCTGCAACAGCGTTTGGCTGATGCCGTGGCACTGCAGCAGGTGGCCGACGTGCCGCTGGGTGCCTTCCTGTCGGGTGGCGTCGATTCTTCGACCATCGTGGCCCTGATGCAGGCACAGTCAACAAGGCAAATCAAGACCTTCACGATCGGCTTCCACGAGGACGGTTTCAACGAGGCCGAACATGCCGCAACCGTGGCCCGCCACCTCGGAACCGACCACACCGAGCTGTATGTGACGGCGGCGCAGGCACAGGCGGTAATTCCCGGACTGCCGATGGTTTACGACGAACCATTCGCCGATGTCTCGCAGATTCCCACCTGCCTGGTGGCTGGGCTGGCACGACGGACAGTGACGGTGTCACTGTCGGGGGACGCAGGCGACGAGCTGTTCGGTGGCTACAACCGCTACTTGCTGGTACGTGCGGTGTGGCGCAAGTTGGCACGACTGCCACACCCGATGCGCCGCATGCTGGCGCAACTGCTTGCCCTGCCATCCGCAGGTACCTGGAACACGCTGTACCGCGCCTTGCAACCGGTGCTGCCAACACGTGCTCGCATCAACCAACCAGGTGACAAGCTGCCGAAGCTGATCGGGCTGGTCTCGGCCACAAGCCCGGAGGACCTGTACACCCGACTCGTGTCGCACTGCATGCAGCCCGCCAGCCTTGTGCTGGGCGCCCAAGAACCGCCCAGTCTGCTGAATCAGCGCCAGAGCTGGCCGCAGACCACCGACTTCGAGCATTGGATGATGGCCATGGACACCCAGACCTACCTACCAGACGACATTCTGACCAAGGTGGACCGGGCAGCAATGGCCGCGAGCCTGGAAACCCGGGTGCCGCTGCTGGACCACCGTGTCGTCGAACTGGCATGGCAGTTGCCGCTCGGAATGAAACTGAGGCAGGGCCGCGGCAAGTGGCTGCTGCGACAAGTTCTCGACCGCCATGTGCCGGCGGCGCTGATCGATCGACCAAAAATGGGTTTTTCGGTACCGATCGACCACTGGTTGCGGGGCCCCCTGCGCGGCTGGGCCGATGCTCTGTTGGACGGCCAACGCCTGCGGCAAGAGGGTTACCTGCAGCCGGCACCCATTGTTCGTATGTGGCAAGAGCACCGCAGCGGCCGCCGCAACTGGCACCACCAGCTGTGGGATGTGCTGATGTTCCAGGCTTGGCTGGCGCGGGAAGCACCCACGTGAAGCGCAAGGTGGTGATCGGCCTGAACACGGCCTGGAACTTCGTGAACTTCCGGGCCGGTCTGGTCCGGGCATTGGTGAACGCCGGCTATGAGGTGGTGGCGGTGGCGCCACCGGACGCGCATGTGGATGGGCTGAAGCAGTTGGGCTGCCGCTATATTCCGCTGCCGATGGACAACCATGGCAAGCACCCTGGCCGGGACCTCGCACTGCTGTACCGCCTATGGCGCTTGCTGCGGCAAGAACGGCCGGATGTTTACCTCGGCTACACGATCAAGCCCAATATCTACGGCTCGCTCGCAGCCCGCAGCCTGGGCATCCCAGTCATCAACAACATCACCGGGCTGGGCGCGGTGTTCTCGCGCGACGACCTGGTGGCCCGGCTAGTCAGGGGCTTGTACCGGATGGCATTGAAGCACTCGCGCAAGGTTTTTTTCCAGAATGACGAGGATCTCGCGCTGTTCTTACAGGCCGGGCTGGTCACATCGGCCACGACCGGGCGTCTGCCCGGGTCGGGCATCGACACCACCCGGTTCCCCCTGGCACAGCTGCCTGACCAGACGCCCCTGCGGTTCCTGTTAATTGCCAGGCTGTTATGGGAAAAGGGTGTTGGCGAGTATGTGCAGGCGGCTCGTGTGCTGAAGGCGCGCGGGGTAGCTGCGGACTGCGCATTGCTCGGGTTCATCGACGACGACAACCCGGCTGCAGTCTCCAGCACGCAGGTGCAGGCCTGGGTGTCCGAAGGGGTGGTGCGGTACCTGGGCGTCAGCGACGACGTGCGCGAGCAGATTGGGCAGGTCGATTGCGTGGTGCTGCCGTCGTACTACCGCGAGGGCACACCCCGGACGCTGCTGGAAGCAGCCGCCATGGGCCGCCCGCTGATCACGGCCGACTCCATCGGATGCCGTGACGTGGTGGCCGACGGTGTCAACGGCCGGCTGTGCAAGCCGCGCGACGCGGAGGACTTGGCCGCGAAAATGCAGGCCATGGTGGACATGCCGGCCGATGCGCGCATGGCCATGGGCTTGCGCGGGCGCGCCAAGATCGAAAAAGAGTTCGACGAGCGCATTGTCATCGACCGCTATTTGAATGCCATTGCGCAGATTCTGCCGCGCTGATGCATACCCGTTCAAGCGTCATCCCACTCACAAATTGACGATTGCGGAGTCAAGCTCTGGCCAGTCTGGGTTCCGTAAGAACATCGACAGGCGCCTAATGAGCGCGCAGTTGCAAGGCCCCGGCCCCCGACCCCGCCGGCGACTGGGGTCGTGTTCTGACCCAGGCGCAGCGAATCGCGCGGAACGCCGCCCAGACCAGCACTGGCCCGACCACACCGGGAATCATCAGCAACAGGGGATGGATCTCGCTCTGGGCGTGTCCCAGCAGCCGCCCGAGGCGGATGACGATCCAGAAAAAGTAGTAATGCAGAAAGAAAACAAACAGTGTGGCTTGGCCGATCAGCGAGCAAAACCTGGCCAGCAACGCAGGCAAACGCACATGGTCAGTCCAGATCAGGACCATCGAGAAGCCGCTCATCCAGAAGAACCGTGCTTCGCCCTGGTTCGCGCCTGCCAGCAAGAACACCAGCGCCTCACAGCCGACCAGAACGACGGTGAAGGCCAGCTTGGTGTGGATGGAGCGCTCACCCTTGATGGCCATGGCCCAATACAACCAGCCCAGTACGAAGTTCCACACCAGCAAGTGGGGCAGTTTGTCATGCAGATGGTCGGTGTCCCAGACAGCATAGGAGCCCAGGCAGATGCCCATCGACAGCAGCAACGCCACCGACGCAGCCGTCAGGGGCGAGCGCACAAATGCCGGCGTCAGATCGAACAACCAGAAGATCAGTGACAGCACGATCATGATCTGGACAATCACCTGCACATACCAGATCGGAAAGAGCACCACGCGGGACTTGTAGAACCAGTTACTGATGAAACCGAGTTCAATCCAGCGAATGTCTGACACAGCGACGGCCCAGACAATGGCAATCAAAAATGCAGGCACTGCAATGCGCAACGTGAACCGCCTGAACGCAGCCAGTGTGTATGCCGTTGTGCCCTGAAAGGCAAAGGTGGCCATGGAAATGCCCGAGACGAGCAGCAATGCATTGAGGCCGCCATGCAGGCCGGAAGACAGTTGCGCATGGTTGGCAACCACCAAAGTGATGGCCATTGCCTTGACAAAATTGAGGCTCTCGAGTTTCTTCATGGCAGTGGCTTCCATTTATTCGTGGCAGAGACCCTTCAATTCCTTGAGGGACTTGGAGTACCAATCGCCCGGCAAGTGCCCGAGGTGGTCCTCGAGCGCAACAGACATCTCAACATACATCAACGAGTCACCGCCAAGCGACATGAAGCTGTCTTCGGGAGAAAACTCTGCCTGCGGAAAGTAGAACGCAAACAGGTCTTCCAAGCTATGCCATGAGCCACCTTTTCCAGCCAGTATTCCAACGAACTCCTGCAGCGCAATCTTGATGAACTTGGACGGCGTGCGCGCTTCTGCCTGGCGCGCTACCGGCTTTTTGCGTTCAGTGGCCATGGCCACCATGGCCCGGTAGTCGAACTTGCCATTGGACAGCAGCGGTAGGTCTGCCAGAGCCAGGGCGTCGAAGACAAAGCGTGGCAGGCCGTACTTGGCGGCCAGCACGCCGGCAAAATCCGGCATGGCCGTGCCTGGTTGGCGCCAGAACACAGCAATGCGTTCGTCACCAGCCGGTACAACGGCAACCACGTGGTCCAGCGCCCGCAGATGCGCTTCGACATCGTCCAGACTGACACGTAAACCGAAGGGTTTGACGAAGCGAGACTTGCGTCCGGTGATTCGGAACAACCCCTGCGCATCCATGACCACCAGGTCCCCGGTGAGGAGTTGCGCCAGTTGTGCATCAGTGGCCAGGTCGTTCCAGTCCTGGGCATACCCCATCATGACGTTGGGCCCGGAATAGACCAACTCACCCTCCCGACCAGGTGTCTGGTGCAGTTCCCCGTCATCGGTGCGGATGTGCATAGAGCCGCCCGGAATCGGGATTCCGATCGAATCCGGGTTGGACTCGGCCAGATCAGGTGGCAGATAGCTCATACGCGGCGACGCCTCTGTCTGCCCATACATGACAAAGAACCGCCAGCCCTGCGCGCGGCCCAGCGTGGCGTATTTGCGCACGATTGCCGGCGCCAGACGCCCGCCGGCCTGGGTAACGAGACGCAGACTGCCGATGGTGTCGAGCCCCGCCGGCATCCGGTCGAGCATCTCGAAGTGGTAGGGCACACCCGAGACGTTGGTGACGGCCCAATCCCGGCATAGGGTTAGCAATCCCGGCTCATGCAGCGACTGCGTGCTCAGCACCAGCGAGCCACCGGCTGCGAGATGGGTGTTGATCACCGACATGCCGAAGGAATAGTGAAACTTCAGCGTCGTCACTGCTCTGTCGCTGGCCTGCAGACCCAGGTACTGGATGATCGACGTAGTGTTCGACTGGACATTGCGGTAGGAAAGCTTCACAAGCTTGCGCGATCCGGTCGAGCCCGAGGTCGACAACAGGATGACCAGATCCGGATGGAGGTCGATGTGGTTCTGGTGCAAGTGCACCACCTCATGCGCGCTGTCACTGCACCGGACCAATGCATGCGGCCGGTAGGTCCGAGCCAGTTCCGAGTACTCGTCTGGGCGCTCGGGGTCGATCACGTGCACCACGTGGCCCGCTCGCAGGCAACCCAGGTAGGCAGCGATCGACGGTACTGTGTTCCGGCCCTCGATGAATACCAATTGGCGGCCAGGTGCTAGCGCTGCTGCCATGCCATCGGCGAGAGTAGCCAGCGCTGCGTAGGACACCTGCTCACCCTGTGGAGTCACCAGACAGGGGCGATCACCTAGGTTCTCCAGACCGTTGGCAAAAAAGGATGATGCGTGCATGGGTGTAGGCCTGGAGGTTCACCTCCAGGCGTTTGCCAGTGACCCAAAGAAAAGCCGGCGGTTGCGGAAGACTTCAACCGATTCAGCGTGGTGGCGACAGACCGGGCGCCCATGATGCCACCTAGCTAGGAGCCTGTCAGACTTGAGTCTGTCCGCTGGGATTTGATCGAAGCCGGCGCGTTTTTAGGGCCCCGAGCGGCGGGTTCGACCGGTGCGGGGTGTCGGCGCCAACATGTGTATGCCGGACTACTCGGGTGCGAATCGGGCAGCGATGAAGATGGCCCGCTGTGGCGCAGCGCCACCATCGTCACGCCGCCAGCCGCGCCAGCCAGTCGGCCGCCCGC
>JBBRVD010000048.1:0-22486 GCA_038247175.1 Burkholderiales bacterium
GCTGAACGATAAGTGTGAAGCCCACCGATAAGCCGGATTCTGTGCATGGCGGTTGCCCGCCATGTGACTGCCAGTCATCTGGGCCGCCGGTCACCCGACGGCTCGGTGCTACCTACCCGCACACACCCCGGGGGCCCCGGGTAGGGGGCGCAGCGAACTGCGCGTCCCAACGTGCGCCTATTTGGTATTGCTGCGCGTAGAGATTGCCCGTTTCACCCGCCTCGCAGGTTGCCCTGTGAGGCGACTCGTCTCTGTTGCTCTGATCCTCACCTTATGCCGCGCACTCGCGTGCCCGGGTTTCGGTGGACAGCGGTTAGCTGCTACGCTGCCCTGTGCAGTCCGGACGTTCCTCCAGTGCGGTGTTTCCACCCGACGCCGAGACGTCGGCCCTAGGGCTTGCACCAGCGGCAGTCTGGTGGGCTTCACACGCCGGATTATCCACTTCGGCGCGCGCCCCCGGAAATGACTGCATCGTTCCCGCCCTCAGGGGTCAGCCAAAGTGGCAGAGCCACATTGGCTTGAGAGACAATGCAGGTCAATTGACCCGAGGAGCCGTCACCATGAAAGTCGACAACATCCTGCAGACCATCGGCCGTACGCCGCATGTGCGCATCAATCGCCTGTTCGGTGACAAGCACACGGTCTGGATCAAATCCGAGCGCAGCAATCCGGGCGGCTCCATCAAGGACCGCATCGCCCTGGCCATGGTCGAGGCGGCAGAAAAAAGTGGCGCGCTCAAGCCCGGTGCGACCATCGTCGAGCCGACCTCCGGCAACACCGGCGTCGGCCTGGCCATGGTGGCGGCGGTCAAGGGTTACAAGCTGATCCTGGTAATGCCCGACAGCATGTCGCTCGAGCGCCGCCGCCTGATGCTGGCCTATGGCGCAACATTCGAACTGACACCGCGCGAAAAGGGCATGAAGGGATCGATCGCGCGGGCCCAGGAGATTGCCACGGCCATCCCTGACGCCTGGATCCCGCAGCAGTTCGACAATCCGGCCAACATCGACGCCCATGTGCACACCACGGCCCAGGAGATCCTGCTTGACTTCCCGCAGGGGCTCGATGTGCTGATCACCGGTGTCGGTACTGGCGGACACATCACGGGTTGCGCCCAGGTGCTCAAGGCGCAGTGGCCGCAGCTCAAGGTATTTGCGGTCGAACCGGCGGCCTCGCCGGTGATCTCGGGGGGTGCGCCGTCGCCACACCCGATCCAGGGCATCGGCGCGGGCTTCATTCCGACCAACCTGAAAACCGAATTGCTCGACGGCGTGATCCTGGTCGAGCCCGAGCCGTCGCGCGAGATGGCGCGCCGCTGCGCGCGCGAAGAGGGCATGCTGGTGGGCATCTCCTCGGGCGCGACGCTGGCGGCGATTGCGCAGAAATTGCCCGAGTTGCCGGCCGGCGACCGCATCCTGGGGTTCAACTACGACACCGGCGAGCGTTACCTGTCGATCGAAGGTTTCCTGCCCACGGAATGATCCGCCTGACCGAGCTGAAGCTGCCGCTGGGGCATGCGGACGCGGATCTGGAGGGCCTGGTGTTGCGCACGCTGGGCCTGGCAGCCGAGGCGGTACGCGGGTTCGACGTGTTCAAGCGCAGCGTCGACGCGCGCAAGGTCCAGTTGCAGTGGGTCTATATCGTCGATGTCACGCTGGCCGACGCCGGCGCCGAGGCCGCGCTGATGTCAAGCCTCTCGGGGTTGCCCCATGTCGGGCCGTCGCCCGACATGGGGTACCGGCCGGTGCGCCAGGTGCCGCCCGGCGCGCCGGCGGTGCAGGAGGGCGGGCGTCCCGTTGTTGTGGGATTCGGTCCGTGCGGCATCTTTGCCGCATTGTTGCTGGCGCAGATGGGCCTGCGTCCGATCGTGCTCGAGCGCGGGCGCACGGTGCGCCGGCGCACCAAGGACACCTGGGGCCTGTGGCGCAAATCGGTGCTGGACCCGGAATCGAACGTGCAATTCGGCGAAGGTGGCGCCGGCACGTTCTCGGACGGCAAGTTGTGGAGCCAGATCAAGGATCCGCGTCACCTCGGGCGCAAGGTGATGACCGAGTTCGTCAAGGCCGGCGCGCCCGCGGATATCCTGGTCGAAGCGCATCCGCATATCGGCACCTTCAAGCTGGTCAAGGTGGTCGAGAACATGCGCGAGCAGATTATTGCGCTCGGCGGCGAAGTCCGTTTCGAGCAGCGGGTGACCGACCTGCATCTGGAGGACGGACCGGCCGACGGACAGGGGCGCACGCGGCGCGTGCGGGCGCTGAGCGTGCTGAACCAGGCCACCGGCGTGACGACCGAGCTGGCCGCGCGCCAGGTCGTGCTGGCGCCGGGCCACAGCGCGCGCGACACCTTCGTCATGCTGTACCGGTGTGGCGTGCAGATGGCTGCCAAGCCGTTCTCGATCGGTTTTCGTATCGAACACCCGCAGAGCCTGATCGACCGCGCACGCTGGGGCCGCCACGCCGGCCATCCGGCGCTCGGGGCCGCGGAATACCGCCTGGTGCACCACGCTGGCAACGGCCGTTCGGTCTACAGCTTCTGCATGTGCCCCGGTGGCACGGTGGTGGCCGCGACCTCGGAGCCGGGGCGGGTCGTGACCAACGGCATGAGCCAGTACTCGCGCAACGAACGCAATGCCAACGCCGGCATCGTGGTGGGTATCGATCCGGTCGACTATCCGCGTGACATCACCCGGCTGCGCGCGGCGCTGGGTGACGATGTGCCGGCTCAAGAGACGACGATGGCCACGCATCCATTGACCGGTATCGTGTTGCAGCGCGAACTCGAATCGGGCGCCTACCGGCTCGGCGGCAGCAGCTACCAGGCGCCGGGCCAGTTGGTGGGCGATTTCTTGTCAGCGCGACCGTCCAAGGCCCTGGGTGCGGTCGAGCCGTCGTACCAGCCCGGCGTGTTGCTGGGCGACCTGGCTTCGGCCTTGCCCCCTTACGCGATCGACGCGATACGCGAGGCCTTGCCGGCGTTCGGGCGCAAGATCAAGGGTTTCGACATGCCGCACGCGGTGTTGACCGGGGTCGAGACCCGTACATCGTCACCGGTGCGTATCACGCGTGGCGATGACTTCCAGAGCCTGAATGTGCAGGGGCTGTATCCGGCGGGTGAGGGGGCCAGTTATGCCGGAGGCATTTTGTCTGCTGGCGTCGATGGCATCCGGGTTGCGGAGGCGGTGGCCGTCGCCATGATGCCGTGAGTGCGCAGTCTCGAACCCGTCGCACGTCCGCCCAGCTCACTTCGCGTACAAACGCCGCCAGTGTTTTTCAAGAGGTCAATCCAGCCATGGGAAAACCAAAGCGATCTCGGCGGCCTTCGAACAGCACCAGTCACAATGCACATCAGCCATCCGCGAGGCTGCGCGATGGCTGTCGATCCTGTCCGGGCCGCCAACACGCCCCGAAAGGCGAGCGGCGTCGGGGGACCATCAGGCGTTGGTGGTGTTTTGCAGCGCCGCGATACGCTCCTCGATCGGCGGATGGGTCGAGAACCACTTGCCGATGCCGCCGGCAATGCCCATCGCGGCGATGCTCTTGGGCAGTTCGGCCGTTGCCACGCCGCCCAGGCGGGCCAGCGCGTTGATCATCGGCTGGCGCCGGCCCATCAACTGGGCGGCGCCAGCATCGGCGCGGAATTCACGCTGGCGCGAGAACCAGGCCACGATGATGGCAGCGACAAACCCGAGCACGATGTCCAGCACAATGGTGGTGACCCAGTAACCGATGCCAGGGCCCGATTGCTGGTCGCTGCCACGGCGCAGGAAACTGTCGACCGCGTAACCGATGACCCGGCTCAGGAACACGACGAACGTATTCATCACGCCCTGTATCAGCGTCATCGTGACCATGTCACCGTTGGCAATATGGGCCACCTCATGGCCGATCACCGCCTCGACTTCCTCGCGCGTCATCCCCTGCAGCAGCCCGGTCGATACCGCAACCAGCGCATTGTTCTTGAATGCGCCAGTGGCGAACGCATTCGGGGCGCCTTCAAAGATGCCGACCTCGGGCATGCCGATCTTGGCCTTCTCGGCGAACTTGCGTACCGTCTCGACGATCCAGGCCTCATCGGCATTGCGGGGCTGCTCGATGATCTTGACGCCCGCGCTCCACTTGGCCACCGGTTTGCTGATCAGCAGCGAGATAAAGGCGCCGCCAAAACCAATGATCAGCGCAAAACCCAGCAGCGCGCCCAGGTCCAGGCCGTTGGCGGTCAGGAAACGATTCACCCCCAGGATGTTGGCCACGATGCCCAGCACCACCACGACGGCGAGGTTGGTCATCACAAACAGCAGAACTCGTTTCATGTGCGTATTTTCCAAAGGGGTCCGTTCGAACCGATGGCTCGAATGGTAGGGGCAAAGTCACCCGTTTCAAGGCTTCTGGCCTCGTATGCCCACGCGATTCGCGGTTATTGCGACTGGTCCGATGGGGCTGACCGCGCCGGGCGAAATACGGCTTCGTCCCGGTAGAAGCCGGGCGCCTCGTTGGCGCAGCACCAGCCTGGAACACCCAGCACCGGCAGATGCGCAAAAGGTTTGGTGGCCAGCATGTCGGCGCTCAACTGCCCGGCAACCCAGTCGTCCAGGTCGACCAGCGACCGGGCCTGCCATGGCACCGCGAACACATGTGCCGTGATCGCCTTGCGTGGCGTGCACAGCTTTTCAAGCAAGGCGTGGCCGAACAGCACCAGTCTGGCTTGCTGCCATAGCGGCCGCAACGGGCCGAACAGCCGGTCCCAGTGCTTGGCTTGCAGCGCATCCCATAGCAGCTGTGGCGCGCTCAGGAACGCAGCGTTTTCGTCGAGCACCGTCAGCGCGTCGCGCACCGCGCCGCGGACCGGGCGTATGCCTTCGACGGCAATCTGGGCCGCCTGCAACTGGTTCAGCCGCCGTTTGGTGGCGGGAAATCGGATCCAGCACAGGCCGTTGAAAAAGTCGTGCAAGCCCTCGCGTGTCGGACAGCGACCGGTTTGCGCAATGAACTGCTCGTAAGCCGTATCCTCGGGCAGCGCCGATTGCGGCACGAAGCGCACCGGCGCGGCTGCCGTGTGGTTCAGCGCCTGCCATAACGGCATGCCCGCACTGATGGCCTGCTCCACCATGTTCCCGGTGCTGCGCCAGGGCGCCAGCCACGGCGGATCCCAGTTGAGCGCCTGCCATGGCCGGGGGTTGTCGTCCGCGAGCCTCATGACGAAACGCCGGGCTGCCCCAAGACGCGTCGCACCTCCTCGGGGGGCTTGGCGAAGCCAGGCCTGGGGGCGCTCTTGCCGCGACTCACGTCTCCAGCAGCTTCCACGGCAGCAGTTCCCCACCCAGCAGAGGCTTGAGTTCGGCGTCTCCCAAAGGATAACTCTGCGGCGCCTGCCAGGCGCGCCGCGCGAGCGTGACGCTGGCGCTATTGCGCGGCAAGCGGTAGAAGTCCGGTCCGTGGAAACTCGCAAACGCCTCCAGGCGGTTCAGCGCGCCAGCGGCGTCGAAGGCCTGTGCATACATCTCCAGCGCCGCATGCGCGGTATAACAACCGGCGCAGCCGCTGGCGTGTTCCTTCAGGTGGGCCGGGTGCGGCGCACTGTCGGTGCCCAGAAAAAAATGCGCGTCGCCGCTGGTGGCCGCCGTTACCAGGGCCAGGCGATGCGTTTCGCGCTTGAGCACCGGCAGGCAGTAATAGTGCGGCCGGATACCGCCGGTGAAGATCGCGTTTCGATTGAACAGCAGGTGGTGCGCCGTGATCGTGGCCGCGGTGTGCGGACCGGCCTCGCGCACATATTGCGCTGCCTCCTGGGTCGTGATGTGCTCCATCACGATGCGCAGCTCCGGGAAGTCGCGCCGCAGCGGAATCAGCTGCTGGTCGATGAATGCCGCCTCACGGTCGAACAGGTCGATCTCGGGCGAGGTGACCTCGCCGTGCACCAGCAGCAACAGACCCTCTTTCTGCATCGCCTCGAGTACCGGGTAGATCAGCCGGATGTTGGTCACGCCAGCGTCGCTGTTGGTGGTGGCGCCGGCCGGATACAGCTTGGCCGCCACGACCATGTCGCCCAGCCCGCTGCTGCGGGTGGCGCTGGCGCGGCGGATCTCGTCCGGCGCAATACGGTCGGTCAGGTACAGCGTCATCAACGGAGTGAACGCCTTGCCGGTCGGCACCGCGGCTCGGATACGCGCCGCGTAATCCAGCGCCTGCGTCACCGTCGTGACCGGCGGTTTGAGGTTGGGCATGATGATGGCGCGTGCGAACTGCGCAGCCGTATGGGGAACGACGGTTTTCAGCGCCTGGCCGTCGCGCACATGCAGGTGCCAGTCGTCGGGACGCGTGATGCGCAGGTGATCGATGCGTGGATTCGGTTCGTTGGGCTGCATGGAAAGAACTTCAGTTGGCCTGGTATCGGGGAGGGCGGGGCAATGTTTCGAGGTAGTCCCACAACGCGGCGGCAGTGACTTTCACGGCGTTGCGCGATTTGCCGCTGGTTGCGACGACCTTGCCACTGGCGGTGCCCGCGCGGCCACCGTCGGGTGCTGGTGGCCGTTCCCGGTAGGCACGCACGTCCATCGTGATCGTCAGTCCGGTCATGTCGGCGGGCAAGGCGCTGACCAGACGCCGCGCGCGCAATTCCTTCTTGACGGCGCTGTGCGGCAGAAAGGCCACACCGTGGCCTTCCAGCGCCATTGCCTTGAGGCCTTCGGCCATGTCGGTCTCGTACACCCGGTCGAAGTGGATCGGGATCGTCGATTGCTTCAGGACGAGATCCACCATCTGGCCGAGGTAGGCTCCGGGCGCATAACCCAGATAGGGCAGAGGTTGGCCGGCGCGCCCGGGCAGGGCGAACATCGGCAAGCCGTCGGCATCGGGCCTGGCATACGGCGCAATGACCTCCTCACCCAGGTCGACCATTTCATAGCGCTGGGGGTCGAGCTGGAACGGGTGCGCACTGTGGTGGTACGCGATCAGCAGGTCGCAACTGCCCTCCACCAGTCGCAACACTGCGTCGTGCACATTGAGCGCGATCAAGCGGCTCTTGACCGGCCCGAATTTGTCGCGCAGGCTCGACACCCAGGCCGGAAAAAAGGTGAACGCCAATGTGTGCGGTACCGCGAACTCGACCACGTCGTGGGCGCTCGAACGGTGGCCGCGCAACATCGCGCGCGTGCTTTGCAGCGCCTGCAGGATCTCCAGTGACTGGCTGTACAGGGTCTCGCCGGCAGGCGTCAACCGGGTCGGGTAGGAGCTGCGGTCGACCAGGTCGCTGCCGGCCCAGGCCTCGAGCGACTGAATGCGGCGCGAGAATGCCGGCTGCGTCACATGCCGCAGTTGTGCCGACCGGCTGAAACTGCGTGTTTCGGCCAGGCTGACGAAGTCCTCGAGCCATTTGGTTTCCATGCCCGGATTATGCGTTGGCGCATATCGGGCCATGCATTTCCCGCATGGAGTTTTCAGGTCAATGGATGGTGCCAGGGAAGATCCACAGCAGCGCGGCAGTCATGGTCGCATAACGCAGGAACTTGCCGATCGCCATGTACAGCACGCAGGGCCAGAAGGGCATGCGCAGCCAGCCCGCGACCCCGCACAGGGGATCCCCCACGATCGGCAGCCAGGACAGCAGGCAGGCCTTGGGTCCGAGCCGCTCCAGCCATTGCAGGGCCCGGATGTGAGAACGTGAATCCCGCACCTTGTCCATCAGTTGATGTGTGCCGAAACCCATGAACCAGGTCAGGGAACCGCCCAGCGTGTTGCCGGCGGTGGCCACCAGGATGGCGGGCCAGAACAGGCTCGGGTTGATCTTGACCAGACCGAACACCGCGGGCTCCGAGCCCATCGGCAGCAGGGTGGCGGACACGAACGAGACCACCAGCACCGTGCTCAGGCCGTATTCAGGCAAGGCCAGCAACATGATCAGGTGGTCAATCCAGGCTTGCATGGGTGGACCGAGTATAGGTAGCCGGCAGGCCGGCACCGGATCGCGGGCCGATTTGATTGCTGAAAATTTGAGCAGTTAGAATCGGTGCGCGTCCACCAGCGCAGTTTCCGCCAGACCGCCTCCAAGACCCTGTTCTCCAGTCACCCGAGCCTATGCAGATCGGTCCGTACGTCCTTGCCAACCCGTTCATGGTGGCCCCGATGGCGGGAGTGACCGATCGCCCGTTCCGCCAGTTGTGCCGCCGCCTGGGCGCCGCGCATGCCGTCAGCGAGATGGTGACGTCGCGCCCCGACCTGTTTCGTTCGCTCAAGACCTCCCGGCGCGCCAACCACGAAGGCGAACCCGGTCCGATTGCGGTGCAGATCGCTGGCACCGATGCGCAGATGATGGCCGATGCGGCGGCCTACAACGTCGATCGCGGTGCCCAGATCATCGACATCAACATGGGCTGCCCGGCCAAGAAGGTGTGCAACAAGTGGGCCGGCTCGGCCTTGATGCAGAACGAGGCGCTGGCGCTGTCCATCGTGGAGGCGGTGGTGCGGGTTTGCGCCCCACGCGGTGTGCCTGTCACGCTGAAAATGCGCACTGGCTGGTGCCAGGCGCATCGCAATGCGGTGCGCATCGCGCGCGACGCCGAGAGCGCCGGGGTGCAGATGCTGGCGATCCACGGTCGTACTCGCGAACAAGGTTACACGGGCGAGGCGGAATACGAGACCGTCACCGCGGTCAAGGCTGCCGTGCGTGTCCCGGTGGTGGCCAATGGCGACATCGCGACGCCCCAACAGGCGCGTGCGGTGTTGCGCAGCACGGGCGCCGATGCGGTGATGATCGGGCGGGCTGCGCAAGGCCAGCCCTGGATATTCCGCGAGATGGCGCATTTCCTGGCCACCGGCCTGACGCTGGCCCCACCGCTGGTGGCCGAGGTCCGGCGGCTCCTGCTGGAGCACTTGCTGGACCACTACGCGTTGTACGGTGAGCACATCGGCGTGCTCAGTGCGCGCAAGCACATCGGCTGGTACGTGCGCCATCTTCCGGGCGGCGAGGCATTTCGCGACGCGATGAACCGATTGGCGGACTCGCAGGCGCAACTGCACGCCGTGGCCGGTTATTTCGACAACCTGGGGGCGACCATGGACCGGTTGCCCCAGGCCGCGCCCGACAACGGCGACGCGGCATGCACGCCATCCGTGGAGACAGCCTGATGAGCAAGAAACACATCCAGGAATGCGTGCGTACCAGCCTCGAAGTCTATTTTCGGGACCTGCGCGGAACCGAACCCGATGGCATGTACGACATGATGGTGCGGGTGATGGAAAAGCCGCTGCTCGAGGTCGTCATGCAGCAGGCGGACCACAACCAGTCGCGCGCCGCGCAATGGCTGGGGCTCAACCGCAACACCCTGCGCAAGAAATTGATCGAGCACAAGTTGCTCGGATGATCGGTCATCAGTCGACTCGAAACCACAACGGAAGACGCTCGTGACGAAGGCTCTGATTTCGGTGTCCGACAAGACCGGCATTGTCGAATTTGCCACTGCGCTGCAGGCGCTTTGCGTGGAACTGGTCTCCACCGGCGGCACTGCGGCGCTGCTGGCCGCGCACGGGCTGGCCGTGCGCGAGGTGGCTGAGCTGACCGGCTTTGCGGAGATGCTCGACGGCCGGGTCAAGACCCTGCATCCGGCGGTGCATGGCGGATTGCTGGCGCGGCGTGACGTGCCCGCCCACATGGAGTCGTTGCAGGCACATGGCATCGGCACCATAGACCTGCTGGTCGTCAACCTCTATCCGTTCGAGGCCACCGTGGCCAAGCCGGATTGCACGCTGGAGGACGCGATCGAGAACATCGACATCGGCGGTCCTGCGATGGTGCGCAGCGCGGCCAAGAACTGGAAGCATGTCGCGGTGCTGACCGATGCCGCCCAGTATGCCGGCGTGTTGGCCGAACTGCAGCAACACGGCGCGGTGTCCGAACAGACCCGCTTCGCGTTGTCGGTGGCCGCGTTCAACCGCATCAGCCAGTACGACGGTGCGATCAGCGACTACCTCTCGCGTATCGGGCCCGACGGCAGCCATGCCGCCTTTCCCGGCCAGACCAACGGTCGCTTCGTCAAGCTGCAGGACCTGCGGTATGGCGAGAATCCGCACCAGCAGGCCGCGTACTACCGCGACCTGGTTCCAGCGCCAGGCTCGCTGGCCAGTGCCGAACAGTTGCAGGGCAAGGCGCTGAGTTTCAACAACATCGCCGACGCGGATGCGGCCTGGGAGTGCGTCAAAAGCTTCGATGACAACGCCTGCGTCATCGTCAAGCATGCCAACCCCTGTGGCGTGGCGGTGGGCGAGAGCGCCCTGCAAGCGTATTCCAGGGCCTTTCAGACCGACCCGACATCGGCCTTCGGTGGCATCATCGCCTTCAACTGCCCTGTGCAGGGTCCGGCCGCCGGGGCCGTGGCAAAGCAGTTCGTCGAGGTGCTGATCGCGCCCGAGTTCTCCGATGACGCGATGGCGATCCTCAAGACCAAGCCCCATGTGCGGGTGCTTCGGATTGCCTTGCCGCCGGGGGGTGCCAGCGCCTGGGACCGCGGCCAGAATGCGGTCGACATGAAACGCGTGGGCTCGGGCATCCTGCTGCAAACGGCCGACAATCATGAACTGGCGCTGGCCGACCTGAAGGTTGTGACGCAGCGCCAGCCGACATCGGCGCAACTGCAGGATCTGCTGTTCGCATGGAAGGTTGCCAAATACGTGAAGTCCAACGCGATCGTGTTCTGCGCCGGTGGCATGACCCTGGGTGTCGGCGCCGGTCAGATGAGCCGGCTGGATTCGGCTCGCATCGCCAGCATCAAGGCGCAGCATGCGGGCCTGAGCCTGAAGGACACGGTGGTGGCCAGCGACGCATTTTTCCCGTTTCGCGATGGCCTGGACGTGGTGGTGGATGCCGGTGCCCACTGCGTGATCCAGCCCGGTGGCAGCATGCGCGATGACGAGGTGATCGCCGCCGCGAACGAACGCGAGGTGGCCATGGTGTTCACCGGGGTGCGCCACTTCCGGCACTGACAAGTGCTCCGCTGTCGCCGCCTGGGTGCACGGTGCCCCCGTGGCCCCGGTTTGCAGCCGCTGCACGGTCCGCAAACATCTCGAGGGGGCATGACATTTCGGTGCCGGTCGGCGCGCGCGGGCGCTGGTCCCCGGCAGGCCCAGCGTGGTGTTCGAGCCAAGCGAGCCCTGGCTGGCGTTTACAGCGTCTTGAAAACCGCGCGTGCGGCCGAGATGGTTGCCTCGATGTCGGCGTCGGAGTGCGCGGCGCTGACGAAGCCCGCTTCGTACAGCGCAGGCGCGAAATAGACGCCGTGCGACAACATGCCGTGGAACAACGTGTTGAAGCGCTTGCCGTCCGAGCGCATGACCTGACCGTAATTCTGCGGCAATTGTTCGAGCAGGAAGAATCCGAACATGCCGCCTTCGCTGTCGCCGCACAGCGGTACGCCGGCTTCGGCGGCGGCCTGCTGCAGACCGTCGACCAGCGCGCGCGACTTGCGTCCCAGCGCCTCGAAGAAACCCGGCTTGCTGATTTCAGCTAGCGTGGCCAGCCCGCAGGCTGTGGCGACCGGATTGCCGGACAGGGTGCCCGCCTGGTAGACCGGGCCGAGTGGCGCCAGCTGCTCCATCACCGCACGCTTGGCGCCAAAGGCGGCCAGTGGCATGCCGCCGCCGATGACCTTGCCCATGATGGTCATGTCGGGCTCAAAGCCCGGAATGTCGCGGGCGTACACGCTTTGCGCACTGCCCGGCGCGACGCGGCAGCCGGTCATCACCTCATCGAATGCCAGCAGGGCGCCATATTGGGTGCATAACTCACGGCAGCGTTGCATGAAAGCGACACTGGCGCGGACAAAATTCATGTTTCCGGCGATCGGTTCAATGATCACGCACGCCAGTTCCTGGCCGTGCAGCGCGAACGCCTGCTCGAGCTGCTCGATGTTGTTGTATTCGAGCACCAGGGTGTGGCTGACCACCTCGGGCGGGACGCCGGCGCTGGTCGGATTGCCGAAGGTGGCCAGGCCCGAGCCGGCCTTGACCAGCAACGCGTCGGCATGACCGTGGTAACAGCCCTCGAATTTGATCAGCTTGTGCCGGCCGGTGGCGCCTCGGGCCAGCCGGATCGCACTCATCGCGGCTTCTGTGCCTGAACTGACCAGGCGCACCATGTCCATCGACGGTACCAGGCGCAGCAGGGCTTCGGCCAGCTCCACCTCCCGTTCGGTCGGCGCGCCATACGAGAAACCCTCGAGCACGGCCTGCTGCACCGCCTGGATCACGGCATGGTGACCATGCCCGAGGATCATCGGGCCCCAGGAGCCGATGTAGTCGATATAACGGGTGCCTTCGACGTCCCAGAAGTATGCTCCCTGTGCCCGCTTGACGAAACGTGGCGTGCCGCCAACGGCCTTGAAGGCCCGCACGGGGGAATTGACGCCGCCGGGAATGACGCGCTGCGCTCGCGCAAAAAGCTTGTCGTTGGTTTCAGTGTTTGGTGTCATGGGCAGGCAGGTCGAATAGGGCGGTGGGTCCGGTGTCTTGTTCGGTCTCGTCCGGGTCGGGTTCGGGCTGGGCCCAGAATAGCCGGTCCGGAACGATATGGCCCATGCCGGGCCGGAAACCCGAATCCAGGCAGCGATCCAGGTACCCCAGTGCCTCTTTGACCGATTCGGCCAGGTCGCTGCCGCTGGCCAGCAAAGCGGCCAGTGCCGCCGACAAGGTGTCTCCAGCGCCGGCAAACGTGGCCTCGAAGCGTTCAAAACGTTCGCTGTACAGGATGGTCTGCGGCGACGCGAGTATGTTCTCGATATGCTGCTCTGGCGCCAGGATGCCGGTGACCAGGGTATAGGGCACACCCATGTCATTGGCGGCGCGGGCGATGTCGCGCGCGCCGGGGCTCTTCTCGGAACTCCAGTCCGGCAACAGCCATCGCCACAGGCTGCTGTGGTTTCCGACCAACACTGTGGTCTGCGGCAACACCAGTTCGCGGAACGCGTCCAGATAAAGGTCAATCTGCACCTCACTCCACCATGACAGATCCGGCATGTAGGCGATGACGGGTACGTCGGAATAGTCGGACGTGATCTCGGCGATCGCACTGAGGTTCTCGGCCGATCCGCAAAAACCAATCTTGAACACCTGGGCTGTCACGTCTTCGAGGATGGTGCGGGCCTGCTCGCGCACCGCCTCGTCGTCCATGGCGTGGTGATCGACGATCTCGGCCGTGTCGCGGACATAGGCGCCGGTGACCACTGGCAGCGCATGGGCTCCGACCGAAGCGATCGCGTTGACGTCGCCGGCCAGCCCACCAGCCCCGCTCGGGTCGTTGGCGTTGAAAACCAGCACGCAGGCTGGTTGCGTGCCGATGGCGTCGGATTCGGATTCGTCGTCGAGGGAGGAGGCGGACATGGTCAGGACGGTGTTGTCGCTGAGGCAGAATAGCCTGGGTTCGGGATTGGCGGGCGCAAGGTGCCAGGTCCGGCTCTATACAATGATTGCATTCTATTCGAAGGCCCTTTAAGCTGTGACCGAAGCAAAAACCTGGATGTGTCTGATATGCGGCTGGATCTACGACGAGGAGGCCGGATCCCCCGACGATGGTCTTGCGCCGGGTACCCGATGGGCCGATGTGCCAATGAACTGGACCTGCCCCGAATGTGGTGCGCGCAAGGAAGATTTCGAAATGGTCCAGATCTGAGTCCTGCGATGGCCGGATCCGCCCTGTGGCGGGCGGCCCGCGCCCCGGAACAATGTCAGTGCAGGAGTGCAATCGCGTGAATACGAATACCACCGGATCCACCTTCAAAGTCCTGGTCATCGACGACAGCAACACCATCCGGCGCAGTGCAGAGATCTTCCTCAAGCAAGGCGGTCATGAGGTCCTGCTGGCCGAGGACGGGTTCGATGCCCTGGCCAAGGTCAACGACTACCAGCCGCACCTGATCTTCTGCGACATCCTGATGCCGCGCCTCGACGGCTACCAGACCTGTGCCATCATCAAGCGCAACGCGCGGTTCGCCAGCGTTCCGGTCGTGATGTTGTCTTCCAAGGATGGTGTGTTTGACAAGGCCCGCGGTCGCATGGTCGGGGCCCAGGACTACCTGACCAAGCCCTTCACCAAGGACCAGTTGCTGCAGGCAGTCGCGCAGATCGGTTCCATGGCTGCAGGAGTTGCATGATGCCGATCCGCACGGTCCTGATCGTCGACGATTCGAAGACGGAACTGATGTTCCTGACCGATCTCCTGCAGAAGAACCAGATGACGGTGCGCACCGCCGAAGGTGCCGACGAGGCCTTCAAGCGACTGGCCGAAGCCAAACCCGATCTGATCCTGATGGACGTCGTCATGCCGGGTCAAAACGGTTATCAGCTGACCCGCTCCATCAATCGCTCACCGGAATACAAGGACATCCCCATCATCCTGTGCACCAGCAAGAGCCTGGAGACCGATCGGGTCTGGGGCATGCGCCAGGGGGCGCGCGACTACATCACGAAACCGGTCAACCCGGGTGAACTGCTGGCCAAGATCAAGGCGCTGGGCTGAGAGCGTGAGAGGCAATCCCTTGAGCCCCCGCAAGAACCCGCAATCAGCGCCTGGCGCTTCGGGTCAAGGCCGGTGGCGGGGGCTTGCGCCGAGGGGCGGGGCGCCCAGTCAATTGCCTCTTGCGCTCTGAGAGCCGCGCTCACAATGGCCAACCGCGAAGCCATCCGAGAACTGCAGACGCGTCTGGCCAGCCGGTTGCGCTCCGCCCGGGACGAAGGTCTGTCGGTTTCCTGGCTTGCGGTCACGGCTGGAGGGCGCAATTACCTGTTCCCACTGGCCCAGTCCGGTGAGATATTTCCGCTGGGCGGTGTTCAATCTGTTCCTTTTGCGGTGCCGTGGTTCCTGGGCGTGGTGAATCTGCGAGGCGGCCTGTATGGCGTGGTCGACGTGGTGGGATTCGTGTCCGACGTCGCCGGTTCGCCGCCGGCCAGGGCGCGGCTGCCGGGAGCGAGCCCACGGTCGGTCGTCACGCTCAACGCGGCGCTGGATGTCAATTGCGCCTTGTTGGTCGACACGCTGGCGGGGTTGCGCAACCCGCAGGTGTTTGATGGCACATTGCCACCGGAGCCCGGCGCGCCCGCATTTTTTGGCAATCGTTTCGCCGATGCCCAGGGCCAGCCCTGGCAGGAGATCAACCTGCAGACCTTGTCCCAGCATCCCCGATTCCTGAGCATCACCGCTCAGGTTTATTCCTGAGGCCCCAACATGTCCGTAGACCGGCTCAAAAGTCTCTTTTCCAAGACGGTGCAAGACTCCCGGCAACATGACACCGTGGGTCAGTCGGGCTACTCCGAGCAGCCCGTGCCGGCCATTCCGGCCATATCGCAGTTGAATGCGAACGCGGTCAACAGCGCGGTCCAGGCGCGGCGGCAGCAAGCCGCATCCGACATGGTCGACCTGCCAATGCACACCGGACCTCAGGGGCCGAACCGACAGATCCTGATCGTGCTGATGGTCATCGGCCTGGCGCTGGTGGCCGGCGCAGCGGTCTTTGTGCTCTCGCTGCAGGACGCGAATGCACCGCGGGTCGGGCTGGTCGTGCTGCTTGGCCTGTTGCTGGCTGCCGGATGCGGTTATGCCCTGTTCCGCCTGCAGCGCCAGTACGGCCTGGGCCAGCAGGCCATGGCCGAGTCGCAGATGCAGGATGCGGCGCGGCTGCAGCTCGATGCCAAGCGGATCAACGACGCCAACCAGGCGGCGATTCTGCGCCTGATGAACGAATTGCAGACCGTGGCCGAGGGCGACCTGACGCAGCAGGCTACCGTGACCGAAGACATCACCGGCGCCATCGCCGACTCGGTGAACTACACCGTCGAGGAATTGCGCAGCCTTGTCAGCAGCGTGCAGGCCACGGCGTCCAAGGTGGCGCAGACCACGGCCGAGGTCGATGCGACATCGACCGAATTGCTGGCCGCGTCCAACGAGCAGATGAACGAGATCCAGGCGACCGGCAAGTCGGTGCTGGAAATGGCGGCGCGCATCAACAGCGTGTCGAGTCAGGCCCAGGAGTCGGCGGCGGTGGCGCAGCAGTCGTTGATAGCGGCCGATTCCGGTCTCAAGGCGGTGCAGAACGCGATCGGCGGCATGAACGCGATCCGCGACCAGATCCAGGAGACCTCCAAGCGGATCAAGCGCCTGGGCGAGTCGTCGCAGGAGATCGGCGAGATCACCGAACTGATCTCCGACATCACGGAGCAGACCAACGTGCTGGCGCTCAATGCGGCGATCCAGGCGGCATCGGCCGGCGAGGCCGGGCGCGGTTTCTCGGTGGTGGCCGAAGAGGTGCAGCGGCTGGCCGAGCGATCGGCCGACGCCACGCGGCAGATCACGGCGCTGGTGCGGGCCATTCAGACCGACACCCAGGACGCCGTGGCCGCCATGGAGCGATCGACCCAGGGCGTGGTTGAAGGGGCCAGGTTATCGGACAACGCCGGCGCCCGGCTGGGCGAGATCGACCAGGTCTCGCGCCGCCTGTCGGAGCTGATCCGGCAGATCTCGGACGCGGCCTTGCGCGAGGCCAGCCTGGCCAACGCCGTGGCCGACAGCATCCAGAACATCTTTGCGGTGACCGAGCAGACCAGTGAAGGCACCCGGACCACTGCCGGCCAGGTGCGCGAACTCTCCCACATGGCCGAGGAACTGCGCCAGTCCGTGGCACGGTTCAAGATCACCTGATGACCAGCCAAGGGACAAGGCCCCGCCCAGGAGTCGACACACCGATGCAAACACAATCCATGCCCTCTGCGCAAGCCGCCATGACCGCCAATGACCTGGGCCCGCTGGCCTGGGTGCTGGATGAGCTGCGCAAGTCGCTCGATGGTGCCAGCAAGGCCTTGCGCCGCTTTGTGCGCGACGCCGAACTGGCCCGGGGCAACGAGTTGGCCGAACTCGACGCCAGCCAGCTGCGCATCGCGCGCCAGCAACTGCACCAGGCCGTGGGTGCGCTGGAGATGGTGGGGCTGGGTGCCCCTGCGAAGCTGTTGCGCGCCATGGAGGCGTTGGCGCAGAAGTTCGTCGCGCGTCCCGAGTTGTGCAGCGACGAGGCAGCCAACAAGGTCGAGCGTGCCAGTTTCGCGCTGACCGAATACCTCGAGGGTGTGCTCAAGGGGCGCCAGATCTCGGCGGTCGCGCTGTTCCCGCAATACCGCGACGTGATGGACCTGGTCGGAGGCGACCGGGTGCATCCGGCAGATCTTTGGTCATACGATTGGCGTTGGGTCGATGCAGACATTCCCAGTGGCACGCCACCGCTGCACTACGAGGCGGCGGTGCGGGCGCGTGTCGACCAGGCGGTGCTCAAGGTGGTGCGTTCCGGCGATTCGGTCGCAGCAGGCCTGATGTCGCAGCTCAGCCGAGGCCTGGCCGCGACGGCCGCCGGGCTCGAGGAGCGGGTGTTCTGGAAGGTCAGCGCGGCGTTTTTCGAGGCCGTGCGGCTGGGCCTGTGTCCATCGGACGTTTACGTCAAGCGCACGGCATCGCGGGTCATCACCCAGTATGCGACGCTGGCCCGGGGCGAGCCAGGCGTGACCGACCGCCTGGCGCAAGACCTGATGTTCTACTGCGCGCACGCGATGCCTCCGCAGGGCGCCGTGGCGCCGGTGCTGGCGGCCGTTCGATCGGCGTATGGCGTCTCGCAGGTGCCGACCATCAATTACGCGACGCCACAATTCGGCCGTTTCGATCCCGCCTTGCTGGCGCAGGCCCGCAAACGGATTGCAACCGCGACCGAAACCTGGGCCGCACTGGCCGGCGGCGAGACTGGCCGCATCAAGCAGGCCAATGACCAGTTCGCGGCGGTGGCCGAATCCATGCAGAAGCTGCAACCGGAGAGTGCCGACCTGGCGCGGGCCCTGATGCGCGCGGTCGAGACCACCAACCGCTCCGGCGAGGCGCCCAACCCTGGGACCGCGATGGAAGTGGCGACCTCGGTGTTGTACCTGGAGGCGGCGTATGACGACCTGGATCCTTCCGACACCCAGATGGCGCAGCGCTGTTTCCGCCTGGCACAGCGGCTCGACCATGTGATTGGCGGGGCGCAACCCGAACCGCTCGAGCCGTGGATGGAGGAGCTTTACCGGCGTGTCAGTGATCGCCAGACCATGGGCAGCGTAGTCGATGAACTGCGCAATACGCTGGCGCAGGTCGAAAAATCGCTCGACCAGTTCTTTCGCGATCCGCAGGACCGCGGGCCGTTGCACGAGGTCCCAAGCCAGCTGGCGCAGATGCGCGGCGTTTTCTCGGTGCTCGGCCTCGACCAGGCCTCGATCGCGGCGCGGCGCATGCGCGACAGCGTCGAGCAGTTCCTGGTAGACCAGGTGCAGGACGGCGCCTCGGGTGTGTTCGAGAAACTCGGCAACAGCCTGGGCGCGATGGGCTTTCTGATCGACATGCTCGGTTACCAGCGTGCACTGGCCAAACAGCTGTTCATCTATGACGAGGACTTGGGCGAGTTCCGTCCGTTGATGGGGCGCGAGAAGGCGCGGGTCATGCAAGAAGGGGCGCAGGTCGAGCCCGCGCCTGCGTTGGGGGCCGCGCCGACACTGGCGGCTGCGCCGGCTGGCATGCCAGCGCCGGTTGCAGAGGCCGAAGAGGACGTCGAAATGCGCGAGATCTTCCTGGAAGAAGCGCGCGAGGTGGTTCAGACTGGTCTGCAGGCGGTAGCCGCACTCGAGGCAGTACCGAACAACCTGGGCGAACAAACGTCGTTGCGGCGCGCTTTCCATACGCTCAAGGGCAGCTCGCGCATGGTGGGCCTGCTGGAGTTCGGCGAGGCTGCATGGGCGATGGAACAGCTGATCAACACCTGGCTCGCCGACCAGAAGCCTGCCAGCGCGGACTTGTGCCAGCTGAGCAAAGAGGCGATGCGCCAGTTCGGCGATTGGGTCGAGGATATTGCCACCGGCCAGGCGGCGCGCTGGTCACCGCAGCCGTTTCGCGCGGCCGCCGATGCCTTGCGCACCGACGGCCAATTGATCGCTATCGAGCCGCCCGCGCCGGAGCCGGTCATCGACGCCAAGCCTGCAGCGTATGCGGCCGAGCCGGAGTTTGTCGACAGCAGCGGCCCTCAGGGAGTCGTTGGTGCCGAACCAGCGCCTGCGGCGCACGATCCGGCCTTCGAAGAACCGGTTGCCCCGGTATCCGCAGGCAAGCCCGAATTTGCGTCTACCGAGATGTTCCTGGCGTCACAGCTGCCTGCCGAATCATCGGCGGCGCAACCGGATGAGGCCAGCGCGCGCGGGGTGCAACCCGATTTCGACCCGACGCAGATGTTCGAGCCGTCGCGGCCGTTCGAGCCGTCGCGGCCATTCGAGCCGTCGCGGCCATTCGAGCCGTCGCGGCAGCCCGCCGGGGACCCTTCCACGGTGGAGCCGGTTGTGCCAGAGCCCTCTGCGCCAAAGCGCGCCGTCGAGGAGATGCCAGAACCTTCGGCGGCCGCGGCAGCGTTTCAGCCGACCCGGACGTTTGCCGACGACCCGTCGTCGCCTCCCGAGAACCTCGGCTTGGCCGGGGAAGACGGCTCAAAAAAAAAAACTGGTTCGGCCGACTTCGCGATCAACTTGCTCGGCTTCGACTTTGGTGAGGCGATCGGGGAAGGCGAGTCGGCTGGTATCGCGACCGGCAGCGACGATCCGCTGTCCGAGAACCGAAACGGAGTTGCTGCCAGCGATGCGGACTCGCTGACCGAGGGGCTCGATGAGCCAGTCAAGGTCATCGGGAACCTGCGTATCGGCATTCCGCTCTACAACGTCTACCTGAATGAAGCCGATGAGTGGTCGCGCCGCCTGCTGACCGAGCTCAGCGAATGGGCGCTGGAACTGGATCGGCAGATGCCGGATTCGACCGTCGGCCTGGCGCATGCCCTGGGTGGCAGCTCAGCCACGGTGGGGTTCTCAACCGTGGCCGACCTGGCGCGCCTGCTCGAACAGGCCTTGCTGCACGTGCAGCTGCACCGCGTTGGATGGCCCGAACATGCACGGGTCTTCAGCCTTGCGGCCGAAGAAATCCGCCGCCTGCTGCACCAGTTTGCAGCCGGCTTCCTGAAGGACGCGGATGCGGCCATCGAGCCTGCGTTGCGGTCGGTGCTGCATGCCGATTTCAGCACCGAGCTGCCAGCTGGCGCTCTTTTGGCGGCAAGCGGCGCGAACGCCGGCGCCGCGCCCCTGATCCTGGCGACCGAGGAACATTCCGACGCGGTCGATGCACTCGACGCCGACCTGTTTCCGATCTTCGAGGAGGAGGCGGCCGACCTGTTTCCGAAACTGGGGTCGGCGCTGCGGCAGTGGCTGGCCCAGCCCGATCAGCGCGCGGCCCGTACCGAGGCCTTGCGCGTCCTGCATACGCTCAAGGGCAGTGCGCGACTGGCGGGGGCGATGCGCCTGGGCGACCTGACCCACCGCATGGAGTCTGCCATCGAGGCGCTGGGTTCCGAGGCGGTTCTGGCAAGTCGGCTCGAGCCGATACTGGGCCGGTTTGACAGCCTGCAGTCCCTGTTCGATGGACTGTGTGCGTTCGTGCGCCGACGCAACGACGGGCCGGTCACCGAGACGCCGCCCGACGGTTCCGGTCCAGTGCTGGTCGACGTGGCCACAGCCGACACGCGCATGGCGCCTGCGCCGGTCGCGGAACGCCGCTCGCGTGACCGTGTGTCCGCCTTGCCCGGCCCGGTGCGTGCAGTCACGTCCCAGAGCGTGCGGGTTCCCGCGACATTGCTGGACCGTCTCGTCAATCAGGCTGGCGAGGTAATCATCACCCGCTCGCGCATGGACGGCCGGGTAGCCCAGATGCGGGCCTCGTTGAAAGACCTGACCGGCAACCTGGACCGATTGCGCGAACAGCTGCGCGAGATCGAGCTGCAGTCCGAGACGCAGATGCAGTCGCGCATGGCGCAGGCCAAGGATCAGGCGCGCGAATTCGATCCGCTGGAGTTCGACCGTTTCACCCGGGTGCAGGAGCTGACCCGCATCATGGCCGAGTCGGTGTCCGACGTGGCCACGGTGCAGCGCCAGCTGCATCGCGCGATGCAGGGCGCCGAAGACGACCTGATTGCCCAGGCGCGCCAGGCGCGCGAGCTGCAGCGCGATCTGCTCCGTACCCGGATGATCGAGTTCGAGTCGGTCTCCGAACGCCTGTACGGTGTGGTGCGCCAGACCGCCAAGGGCGTGGGCAAGCAGGTCAAGCTCGACATCGTTGGCGGTTCGATGGAGCTCGACCGCAGCGTGCTCGAGCGCATGGTGCCTGCCTTCGAACACATGCTGCGCAACGCGATCGACCACGGCATAGAGCCAGCGGATCTGCGCGAGGCCGCTGGCAAACCGGGCGTCGGCAGCATCGTGATCGCGTTGCAGCAGGAGGGCAACGACGTCTCGGTGACTTTCTCCGACGACGGTGGCGGACTCGACCTGGCGCGTATCCGCACCAAAGCCGTGGCCAAGGGCCTGGTTGCGGCCTATCGTGAACTGGGCGACGACGAAACCGCGAACCTGGTCTTCGCACCGGGTTTTTCCACCGCCGACAACGTGACGGAACTCTCCGGCCGTGGTATCGGGCTCGACGTGGTGCGTGCCGAAGTCGACGCGCTCGGCGGCCGCATCGAGACCACCAGCCAACCCGGGCGCGGTACCCAGTTCAAGCTGGTCGTGCCGTTGACGACGGCGGTCACGCAGGTCGTGATGTTGCGCCTGGGCGAATTGTCGATGGGCGTGCCATCGAACCTGGTCGAGATCGTGCGCCGGGTTCCGGCACCGGAGATCGAGCAGTCCTACCAGACGCGGGTGTTCAACCACGGTGGCGAGCAGATGCCGTTTTTCTGGGCCGGCGCCCTGCTGCAGGCCTCGGGTGCGAGCCACGCGCCGGCCTCCAGACACCTGCCGGTGCTGGTGTTCCGCAGCGCCGGACGGCGGGTGGCGGTCCATGTGGACGAGGTACTGGGCAACCAGGAGGTGGTGGTCAAGAACCTCGGGCCGCAGCTCTCGCGCATGCCCGGCCTGACCGGCATGTCGGTGCTGGCCTCGGGCGCCGTGGTGCTCATCTACAACCCGGTGGCGCTGGCCACGGTGTATGGCGAGGCGGCGCTGCAGATGCAGGCCAGCGCGCGCCTGGCGCTGGCCAGTACCGGCGCCGGTGCCGCCGCGCCACAGACGGCCACGCCCGCGGCGGGCATGTTGACTCCGCTGGTCATGGTGGTCGACGACTCGATCACCGTGCGCCGGGTCACGCAACGCCTGTTGCTGCGCGAAGGGTTTCGTGTCGTGCTGGCCAACGACGGTCTGCAGGCCCTGGCGAAATTGCAGGAGGAACTGCCGGCGGTCGTGTTGTCGGACATCGAGATGCCGCGTATGGACGGTTTCGACCTGGCACGCAACATCCGCGGCGACGAGCGCATGCGCAGTCTGCCGATCATCATGATCACTTCGCGTATCGCCGAGAAACACCGCGAGCTGGCGACCGAACTCGGCGTCGACCACTACCTGGGCAAGCCGTACGCGGA
>JBBRVD010000049.1:0-22369 GCA_038247175.1 Burkholderiales bacterium
CATGCTCAGGGCCAGCAACCAGTAGGTATTGCGCAACACCTTGTTGCGTTGCTGCGCTGACACACCCTGCCCATAAGCAGTGCCGTGGTTCAATGTCTGTACGCGGTCGTTCATGTGTCGGACTCCTTGTGTTGCTGCTGTTTTGCAGTTGGGAACGATTCTAGGATAGTTCAAGGGCGCGGCCGCCTGGAGCTCTATTTGCCTTCTGGTAGCGCGGGTATCGCGTTCTGCGAGGCCAACCGGCACGCTGCACCAGGGTGGCAAGGGTTATGCTTATGGTTTTGCGATCCTGCGTACCGCATGCCATCCAACCCTGACCCCCTGACGTGCATGAAAACCAAACCCGTACTCGAACTCGCCGACGTTCAACGCATCGCCGCAGCTGCCGAAGCCCATGCGAAAAGCAAGCTGTGGCCTGTCTGTATTGCCATCGTCGACGATGGCGGGCATCTACTGCACCTGCAACGGCTCGATGGTACGGCGGCGACCGCGACCTATATTGCGACCAGCAAGGCGAACACGGCGGCGCTGGGCCGGCGTGAGACCAAGGTCTATGAAGACATCGTCAACGGCGGGCGAACAGCTTTCCTGAGCGCGCCCATGGTGCAAGGTTTGCTGGAAGGCGGCGTTCCCATCGTCATTGACGGCCAGTGCATCGGTGCGGTCGGTGTCAGCGGAGTGAAGTCGTCGGAAGATGCCGAGGTGGCCAAGGCCGGCATTGCGGCCTTGTCCGCCTGAACGCGACCACGCTGGCTGCCAGTTCCTTTGCCGTTGACAGGCGGCGTCATTGAATGGCAAAGGTGATGGGAACGGTAAACCACATCGACTGGGCCACGCCGGCGTGTTTTCCGGGGACGAAGCGCCAGGTCAGTACGGTCGACTCGGCGGCGTTGTCCAGTCGGAAGAAGCCGCTGGAAGCCCGGACCTTGGCCTCCTTGGCCAATCCCTGGTCGCTGACCAGAACGTCGACCAGCACAGTGCCTTGCTCGCGCAGACGCAGGCTGATCGGCGGATACCGCGGTCGGGGATTTTGCAGGTACTCGGCGTCGCTGGACGGAAGCTCGACCGGGGTCGGGGGCGGGGTCGGGCGTATCGCCGCGGTCGCAAGCCGATGCGCCAGGGCGGCGGCCGGCTCCGAGGTGGTGCGTGGCGAGGCCGGTTTTCCAGCGCCTGGCATCGTATTGACAGCTGGCGCGACTGGCGTCGAGGCGGGCTCGGCTTCAGCCGATACGGTTGCCGGCGAGATGGCGATCGCGGGCGCGGGCGCGATCGGTGGCACGATCGGTGGCACGGTTGCGAGCGCAGGGACAGGCAGGGGCGGCACCGGGAGTTTCGTCAGTTCGGGCTTGGGCCGCATCGGCCCTGCGGCGGCCTGAATCGGAGCGGGCTCTGGCAATATCGGTGTTGGAATCGGGGCTGCGGTTCCAGGCGCAATCGACGAATGAGGCACCATGGATGGCGGCACGGTCGCGCTTGCCTGCGGTGGCTCCACGATACGGGCCAGCATCGGGACCGGCGCTGTTTTTTCGGGTGTGCGGGCCCTCATGCCGACGTTCAGCGCCCACAAGGCGGCCACATGCAACACCAGCACACTGGCGGCAACCGCGACCATCTTGCGTGCCGGGTGCGTCATGGCTTCAAAAGGAAAGAATCGCATCCTTAATGGTGGTGTCGATGGCGCGCGCGGTTTGGCGGGATAGTGTGCGTGACAGGGTTTCCCATCCGTGGGCACATGGCACCCATGAGCCTGTCCGGTGTTTGGCGCTCAATAACTCAACCGCTCGGGCCGGATCTCCTGCAGGATCGTGGTCGCGATCTCCTCGATCGATTTGGTCGTCGTCGACAACCAGCGGATGCCGCTGCGCCGCATCATGGCTTCGGCCTCGGCCACTTCCATGCGGCAGTTCACCAGCGAAGCGTATTTGGACTTGGGCCGGCGCTCGTTGCGGATCTCGCTCAGCCGATCGGGCGCAATCGTCAACCCGAACAACTTGGCGCGGTGCGCGCTCAGCGCCGGAGGCAGTTGCTGGCGCTCGAAGTCCTCGGGGATCAGCGGATAGTTGGATGCCTTCAGTCCATATTGCATCGCCAGGTACAACGATGTCGGCGTCTTGCCGCTGCGGCTCACACCCACCAGGATCACGTCGGACAGTTCCAGGTCACGATTGGACTGGCCGTCGTCATGGGCCAGCGAGAAGTTGATCGCCTCGATCCGGTCCTGGTATTCCTTGCTTTTGCTGGCGTCGCTGAAACGGCCCACGCGGTGGTTGGACTTGAGCTGAAGCTCACTCTCCAGCGGATGCACAAAGGTGCCGAACATGTCCAGCAGCATGCCCTGGCAGCCATCCTGCAGGATCTTGAGGATCTCCATGTTGACCAGTGTCGTGAACACAATCGGCTTGTTGCCGTCTGTGGCCGCAGTGTGGTTGATCTGCCGTATCGTCTGGTAGGCCTTGTCCGCGGTGTCGATGAACGGCAGCCGAACATGGCGCGCCTTGAGTTCGAACTGCGCCAGAATGGCGTTGCCGAAGGTTTCGGCGGTGATGCCGGTGCCGTCGGAGATGAAAAATACGGTGCGATGGGGCATGGGTCAGTGTCCTGGCGCAGTCGCCGGCCGGGCGGCCGAGGGTTCTGCGCGGCTAGCTGCACTCTACAATGTTTGTGACATCCCTCGATTCCAGACACCATGCCTTTTCCGGCCCGCGCACGCTCACACCCCAACTGGGGTAGCCCCGGCCTCGGCATGGCATGCGGTGGCTGCCGCCGCGCGGCTGCTGCAGGACCGACCCCGATTTTCACAACCTCCGGAGTTTTCCCATGTCTGCACTGTTTGGACCGACCGCCCTGGTCGTACCGTTTGAGAACCTGAGAATGGGCGATGTCGAGTCGGTTGGCGGCAAGAATGCCAGCCTCGGCGAGATGATTGCCCACCTGCCCACCGGCGTCAAGGTACCCACCGGGTTCGCGACCACAGCGCACGCGTTTCGCAATTTCCTGGCGCATGACGGGCTCCATGACCGGATCAAGGCGCGGCTGGACGCGCTGGACGTCGACGATGTGCGGGCACTCGCGCAGGTCGGTGCGCGGATCCGTGAGATGGTCGAGTCGCAGCCGCTCCCGATCGACCTGGAAAATGCCATCCGCGATGCGTTCGCGACCCTGAGTCATGGCGCACCGGACCTGTCGTTCGCGGTGCGCTCGTCGGCCACGGCCGAAGACCTGCCCGACGCGTCGTTCGCCGGGCAACAAGAGACCTTCCTCAACGTCGAGGGCATCGACGACATCCTGCACAAGATCAAGGTCGTATTCGCGTCCCTGTACAACGACCGGGCGATAAGCTACCGGGTGCACAAGGGTTTCGCGCATGAACACGTGGCGCTCAGTGCCGGTATCCAGCGCATGGTGCGTTCGGATCTCGGCGCAGCGGGCGTGATGTTCACGATCGATACCGAGTCGGGCTTCCAGGACCTGGTGTTCATCACCTCCAGCTACGGCCTGGGCGAAACGGTGGTGCAGGGTGCCGTCAATCCGGACGAGTTCTACGTGCACAAGCCGATGCTGCGCGCCGGCAAGCGCGCCATTGTGCGGCGCAGCCTGGGCTCCAAGCTGATCCAGATGCAATTTGCCAGCGCCGCCGATAAAGCTGCTGGCCACAAGCTGGTCCAGACCACCGATGTGCCGATCGAGCTGCGTAACCGGTATTCGTTGACCGATGCCGACGTGGAGCAGCTGGCGCGTTATGCGCTGGTGATCGAGGAGCACTACGGCCGCGCGATGGACATCGAATGGGGCAAGGATGGCCGCGACGGCCAGTTGTACATCCTGCAGGCGCGGCCGGAGACGGTCAAGAGCCAGAGCGCCGGCAAGGCCGAATACCGTTACAAGCTCAAGGGCAAGGGCGCGGTGCTGGTCGAGGGCCGGGCCATCGGCCAGAAGATCGGTACCGGGCCGGTACGGCTGGTGCACAGCCTGTCCGAGATGGACCAGGTGCAGCCGGGCGACGTGCTGGTGACCGACATGACCGATCCGAACTGGGAGCCGGTGATGAAGCGGGCCTCGGCCATCGTCACCAATCGCGGCGGACGTACCTGCCATGCTGCGATCATCGCGCGCGAACTGGGCATTCCGGCCGTGGTGGGATGCGGTGACGCGACCGAGCATCTCAAGGAGGGGGTGCTCGTCACGGTCAGTTGCGCCGAGGGCGACACCGGTTTCGTCTATGACGGATTGCTCGAGACCGAGGTGCAGCAGGTCGAGCGCGGTGCTATGCCCGATGTACCGGTCAAGATCATGATGAATGTCGGCAATCCCCATCTGGCATTCGATTTTTGCCAGTTGCCCAATTCCGGTGTCGGCCTGGCGCGGCTCGAATTCATCATCAACAACAATATCGGCGTACATCCGAAGGCCATCCTGGATTACCCGGCAGTCGATGCCGATCTGAAGAAGGCGGTCGAGTCGGTGGCCCGGGGCCATGCCTCACCGCGCGCGTTCTATGTGGACCGGGTCGCCGAGGGCGTGGCCACGATCGCGGCGGCTTTTTGGCCCAAACCGGTCATCGTGCGCCTGTCCGATTTCAAGAGCAACGAGTACCGTACGCTGATCGGTGGCAGCCGCTATGAGCCGGACGAGGAGAATCCGATGCTCGGTTTTCGGGGGGCGGCGCGTTACATCAGTGCCGATTTCGGCGAGGCGTTCGCGATGGAGTGCGAGGCCATGCTGCGGGTACGCCGCGACATGGGGCTGGTCAACGTGCAGTTGATGGTGCCCTTCGTACGCACGCTTGAGCAGGCGCGCAAGGTCACCGAACTGCTGGCCAAGCATGGCTTGCGCCGGGGCGATGGCGCCTCGGACGACGGCAATGAGGGGCTCAAGATCATCATGATGTGCGAGGTGCCCAGCAACGCCATCCTGGCCAGCGAGTTCCTGCAGTACTTTGACGGCTTCTCGATCGGCTCCAACGACCTGACGCAGCTCACCCTCGGGCTGGATCGGGACTCGGGGCTGGAGCTGCTGGCGGCCGACTTCGACGAACGCGATCCCGCAGTCAAGGCGCTGATCCGCATGGCGATCCAGGCTTGCCGCGCTCAGGGCAAATACGTCGGTATCTGTGGCCAGGGGCCCAGCGACCATCCGGATTTCGCCATCTGGCTGCGGGACGAGGGCATCGACTCTATCTCGCTCAATCCCGACACCGTGATCGACACCTGGCGCCGCATGGCGGCTTGATGGAGCCATTGGCGCTCAAAACAGTGCCGCGCTGGCGGGCACGGCATTGGGGTCTTCCCTAGGGTGCCGGTTTGCAGGGCTGCTTTGTAAGTGGCAGGTAAGCACGCCCTTCACAATGCGTGCATGCACTTCCCAGGCCCTTCATGCTGCTTGTTGTCACGGCGCTCAAGCTGATCACCGAGACGGCCCTGATGGTCCTGTTGGGGCAGTGGTTGCTCGGCTTGTTGACCGGTGCGCATCGCAACGGCAATCTCGCCTACCAGTTGCTGCAGATGGCCGGCTGGCCCTTTGTCGTGCTGGCACGCCGGCTGTCGCCGGATTTTGTCGTGGAGCGGCATTTGCCGCTGGTGGCAGCGCTGCTGCTGGGCCTTGCCTGGCTTGCGTTGACGGTTTTCAAGATCCGCATCTGCCTTCAGATTGGCGTCGCATCATGTCAGTAGGCGGCCGCTGGCGCTATCGATGGCACCGGCTGCGGGCACAGTTGTGCCTGGTGTGCGGACAGCACGACGCTGCTCTGCGCCGATTCGACACCATGCTGGCTGACGCACCGCACGACCGCTACGCTCTGGCCAGCCGGGCCCATCTGCTGGCGCAATCGGGTGACCGCACGGCCGCGGTGCAAACGCTTCGGTCGTTGACGGCAGAGCACCCCGGTGACGTGGCAGGCTGGTTCAACCTGGCCTTTCTGCTGCAATCGATGGAGCATGACGGCGAGGCCGAGTCCGCCTTCCTGCGTGCGCTCGACCTGGACGACGCGCTCGATCGCGCCTGGTATGGACTGGCACTGCTGTACATCCGGGCGCGCCGATTCGACGACGCCGCGCGGGCGCTGCAGTACAACACCGGTCTGCAGCCGATGAGCCCGTTCGGCTGGTACCAGCTGGCCCGGGTCGAGCTCGACCGACAACGGCCGGACGAAGCCTTGAAGATCATGGGTCATCTCAAGGGATTCGAGCCCCGGGTGGCGGCGCAACTGGAGCGGGAGACCGGGCTGCATGCCAAGTTGCCTGGCTGATCAAGGGAGCAGCGCGGCGCGCCAGTCAGCGGCATGGGCCGCTCGGAAAGTGACGCGATGGCAGTGACGCGCCGCCAACAGGCTTATTGGCGCAAGAACCTGGCTGTCACGGCGAGCCTGCTGGCAATCTGGTTCATCGTCACCTTCGTCGTCAGCTTTTTCGCGCGGGAGCTGAGTTTCAGCTTTTTCGGCTGGCCGTTCAGCTTCTGGATGGGGGCGCAGGGCGCCTTGCTGGTATACGGCGCCATCATCTGGTACTACGCCCGGATCATGGACAAGCTCGATGCGCAGTATGCGCTG
Organism: Burkholderiales bacterium; assembly: GCA_038247175.1. GTDB lineage: Bacteria > Pseudomonadota > Gammaproteobacteria > Burkholderiales > Burkholderiaceae_C > CAISIP01. Next base: position 6,545 of record JBBRVD010000049.1, read on the forward strand.
CAGGAGGACGACGATTGAGCACGGCAGGCCGCCCAGCGCGCAACGGCCCCGCCGCAGACGCCGCCCGCGCGCAGGCCGCATTCAAGCAGGATGTCGATCGCGTCTTTTGGTGGTATGTCGCTGGTTTCCTGTCCTTTGTCGTGCTGCTGGCGCTGCTGGAGCAGGCGGGGTTGCCGCGGCGCTGGATCGGGTCGATCTTCCTGCTGGCCACACTCGCGCTTTACGCCACCATCGGTGTCCTGAGCCGGACCCATGACGCGGTCGAGTATTACGTGGCGGGCAGGCGCGTGCCCGCGATCTACAACGGCATGGCCACCGGTGCCGACTGGATGTCGGCCGCATCCTTCATAGGCCTCGGCGGAACCCTGTACATCGCCGGTTATGGCGGACTGGCCTTCATCATGGGCTGGACCGGAGGTTATTGTCTGGTAGCCCTGTTCCTGGCGCCTTACCTGCGCAGGTTCGGCCAATTCACCGTGCCCGACTTCCTGGGTGAGCGGTATGGTGGCAATCTGCCGCGGTTTCTCGGCATCGTGGCAGCCATCCTGTGTTCGTTCACCTATGTCGTGGCGCAGATCTCCGGCGTGGGACTGATCACCTCACACCTGACCGGCGTGCAGTTCGAGCTTGGCATCTTTCTCGGCCTGGGCGGTATCCTGGTGTGTTCTTTCCTGGGGGGTATGCGCGCGGTCACCTGGACCCAGGTCGCGCAGTATGTCATCCTGATCGTGGCCTACCTGGTGCCGGTGGTCTGGCTGTCTGTCAAGCAGACGGGTGTCCCGGTGCCGCAACTGGTCTATGGTTACCAGCTGGAAAAAGTGACTGCCCTCGAACACCAGCTGCAGGCCGATGCTGGAGAGCGCGCGGTGCGCGATGTGTTCCAGCAACAATCGCGGGAGCTGGCCAGCAAACTCGAGGATCCGGTCACGGCGCTGGCGGCCGAGCGTCGCGAAGCCAAGGCCCGCCTGGATCGGCTCCGGCTCGTCCGGGGCTCTGGCTCCGCAGCCGATGTGGCGGCCGCCGAGAAGGCCTTGTCCGCCGTGCCCGTCGATTCCGAGGCCGCGCGGGAGACCTGGGCCAAGGCCAAGGAGCGCGCCGATCTGAAGTCGCTGCCGCTCAACGGCATGGTGCCGCATGCTCAGACCTTCACCGGCGACCCGCAGGGCAACGTGGGGGCGCAGGAGGCGTACAACATCGCGCGCCGCAATTTCCTGGCGCTGATCTTCTGCCTGATGGTCGGAACCGCCGCGTTGCCGCACATCCTGATGCGTTACTACACGGTGCCCAGTGTCCGGCAAGCGCGTGCATCGGTGAGTTGGTCCCTGTTGTTCATCTTTCTTCTGTATTTCACTGCGCCGGCGCTGGCGGTGCTGGTCAAGTTCGAGATCTTCACGCTGGTGGTCGGCACACCGTTCGATCAGTTGCCGCAGTGGATCTCGTCCTGGAGCAAGGTCGATCCGTCGTTGCTGTCGGTGACCGACATCAACAAGGACGGCATCTTGCAGCTCAACGAGATGAATATCAGCGGCGACATCGTGGTGCTTGCGATGCCGGAGATCGGTGGCATGCCGTACGTCATTTCCGCACTGGTGGCAGCGGGCGGGCTGGCTGCCGCCTTGTCGACCGCCGACGGACTGCTGCTGACCGTGGCGAACGCGCTCAGCCACGACCTGTATTACAAGATGATCGACCCGAATGCATCCAGCGCGCGCCGGGTGGCTTTGTCCAAGATGCTGCTGCTGGTGGTGGCCCTGGCGGCATCCTATGTCGCATCCCAGCGGCCGGCTGACATCCTGTTCCTGGTGTCGGCCGCGTTTTCATTCGCCGCCGCGGCGTTTTTTCCGGCGCTGACGCTGGGCATCTTCTGGGGCCGTGCGACCGGCGTGGCCGCGTCGCTGGGCATGGTAGCCGGGCTGGGAACGACGGCCTATTACATGGTAATGACTCAGCCGTGGCTGCGCGGCATCTTCGGTGTCACATCACCAGTGCGGCTGTGGTGGGACATACAGCCGATTTCCGCCGGCTTGTTCGGTGTGCCGGTAGGTTTCGCAGTGATCGTGCTGGTCAGCCTGGTAACGCCACGGCCCGGGCCGCGAATTGCCCAACTGGTCAACGATATCCGCTACCCGAACGCGAGAAGCGACTGATTCGCCTGCCGGCATCGGTCGCGGGACCTGCCGGGAGACCTTGCACTATACTCATGGGCTTTCCCTTACCGCACCCTGTTTAGACGCCGGGGGTGGTTTCACCGGCCCGCAAGCGGGTCATCCACAAGGAGTATCGATGCGTCATTACGAGATCATCCTCATGATCCATCCGGATCAGAGCGAGCAGGTTCCAGCGATGCTGGAGCGTTACAAGACCATGATCACTGCCGGTGGCGGCAAGATCCATCGGGTGGAAGACTGGGGTCGCCGCCAGTTGGTCTACATGATCAACAAGCTGGCCAAGGCCCATTACCTGTGCATCAACATCGAGGCTGACCAGGCCGTGATGACGGAACTCGAGCATGCCTTCAAGTTCAACGACGCGGTTCTGCGCCACCTGACCGTGTTGCGCAAGAAGGCCGACACAACGCCGTCGGCGATGATGAAGACGGTGGAGCGTGAAGACGCGCGCAAGGCCCAGCAGGCCGAGATGCACGCCAGCGACCGCTGATTCGGCGTGGGGTGAACGAGGTCGCCAACTGCCTTGTCCTGACTGCCCGTATTGCCGAGCGTGACGCGATGCGATATACGCCAGCGGGAATACCGGCCCTGAACCTGAAGCTGGAGCATGCCTCCAGTGTGCAGGAAGCAGGGCAGACCCGGCAGGTCGAGGTGGAGATGAAGGCGGTGGCCCTTGGCGCAAGTGCCGAGCGGCTGGCCCAACAGGCGATCGGCAGCAGTTGGCGATTCACCGGCTTTGTGGCCTCACCCCGCAACGGAAAACACGTCGTTTTTCACATACAGGAATTTCTGCAAGAACCATCCCTATTTCCCCGGCAAGACGGCCCGGCCCAGAGCCCCTGAGCCATCGACCCGCCTGCCACCCGAAGGACTTCACCATGCCAGCACCCAAACGTTTCAACAAAGACAAGCGCCCGAAGCGCCCGGCCCAGAATCTGCTGTTCAAGCGCAAGCGCTTTTGCCGCTTCACCGTGACCGGTGTCGAAGAAATCGACTACAAGGACATTGACACCTTGCGCGATTTCATCGCCGAAAACGGCAAGATCATTCCCGCTCGCCTGACCGGCACCCGTGCCTTCTTCCAGCGCCAACTCAACACCGCGATCAAGCGCGCACGCTTTCTGGCCATGCTGCCGTATAGCGATCAGCATCGCATCTAAGAGGCTATCAATATGCAAGTCATTCTGCTCGACAAGGTCGTGAACCTGGGCAACCTGGGTGAAATCGTCAAAGTCAAGGACGGTTATGCCCGCAACTTCCTGATTCCAACCGGCCGTGCACGCCGTGCGACGGCTGCAGCCAAACAGGAATTTGAAGCGAAACGCGTCGAACTGGAGAAAGTCGCGGCCGCCAAACTGGCCGAATCACAGGCTGTCGGCGAAAAACTTGCAGGTATCACCTGCAAGCTGACGCAAAAGGCCGGTGTCGATGGCCGCCTGTTCGGTTCGGTCACCAATGCCGATATCGCCGACGAACTGGTCAAGCTCGGCTACAAGGTCACCAAGTCGCAGGTGCGTATGCCCTCAGGCCCGATCAAGACGGTCGGCGACAGCAAGGTCAGCGTGGCCTTGCATACTGACGTGACGGTCGAGATTGCCGTCGCCGTCTACGGCGAGACGACCTGACCCGGGTCAGTCCGGTCGTACCGGTCCAAGGCGGCTGGCTGTTTGTAGCAGCGGGCCGCTCCATTCAAAGCCACCCCGGCGCGAGTCGCGGTGGCTTCGTGCATTCTGCGCACAACTTGTCCCGCGATACGCACATCTTGTGCACAGGTTTTTCCGGAATTGTCCCCAACATCGCCTCTCGACTCTGCGCCCACGCGAGCGTAGCATCCCTGGAGTCCCTTTCAGCCCATGTCTGCCGTACTTTCCTCCTTCGACAATGACAGCGACGACCGCGCCGTGGCGCAGTTGCGTATCCCACCCCATTCGCTCGAAGGTGAGTCCAGCGTGCTGGGTGGCCTGCTGCTGGACAACGGCGCCTGGGACCGAGTCGCGGACCTGTTGACCGACGCCGATTTCTACCGCTACGAGCACCGGCTGGTTTACGCCTCCATCGGCACGCTGATCAACGCCAGCAAGCCGGCCGATGTGATCACGGTCTACGAACACCTGCAGAGCCAGGGCAAGGCCGATGAAGTCGGCGGCCTGGGCTATCTGAACTCGTTGGCCCAATACGTGCCCAGCGCCGGCAATATTCGTCGTTATGCCGAGATCGTGCGCGAGCGCTCGATCCTGCGCAAGCTGGTCAGCGCCAGCGACGAGATTGCCACCAACGCGTTCAACCCCAAGGGCCGTCCGGTGGCGGACATCGTCGACGAGGCCGAGCGCAAGATTTTCCAGATCGGCGAGCAGGGTTCGCGCATGAAGCAGGGTTTCCAGGGCATGGACACCCTGGTTGTCGATCTGCTGGACCGGGTGCAGGAGATGGCCGACAACCCGAACGACGTGACCGGTGTTCCGACCGGTTTCTACGATCTGGACCGCATGACAGCCGGGCTGCAGGCCGGCGATCTGGTGGTTCTGGCGGCACGCCCGTCCATGGGCAAGACCGCATTTGCGATCAATATTGCCGAGCATGTGGCGCTCAACGAGGGCCTGCCGGTGGCGGTGTTCTCGATGGAGATGGGTGCTGCACAACTGGCGGTGCGTATCGTGGGCTCGATCGGCCGTATCGACCAGAGCCATCTGCGCACCGGCAAACTGAGCGACGAAGAGTGGCCGCGCCTGACCGAGGCGATCGAGAAGTTGCGCAACATCTCGCTGCATATCGACGAGACGGCTGGCCTCAAGAGCAGTGAACTGCGTGCCAATGCGCGGCGACTGGCACGCCAGTGCGGACAACTGGGCCTGATCGTCGTCGACTACCTGCAGCTCATGAGCGGCTCCGGCAACTCGGACGAGAATCGCGCTACCGAACTCGGCGAGATTTCGCGCGGTCTCAAGATGCTTGCCAAGGAACTGAAGTGCCCGGTGATTGCCTTGTCGCAGCTCAACCGCAGCGTCGAGCAACGTCCCGACAAGCGCCCGATGATGAGCGACCTGCGAGAATCGGGCGCCATCGAGCAGGACGCGGACATCATCATGTTCATCTACCGCGACGAGTACTACACCAAGGAAGCCTGCAAGGAGCCGGGTGTCGCCGAAATCATCATCGCCAAGCAACGCAACGGCCCCACCGGCGTCGTCAAGCTCGCCTTCCTGCGCGCCATCACCAAGTTCGAAAGCCTGGCCAGCAGAGGCAATGGGGACTTTTGATACCTTGCGTGCCAGACCAATAAACAAGCGCAGCAATTTTTGCTCTGGCACCAACATTTTGTCGGATGTCGGCTGTTCACCTTGCGTGCCAGACCAATAAACAAGCGCAGCAATTTTTGCTCTGGCACCAACAATTTGTCATAAAACTTCGCTTGCGAAGTCCGCCAGGCGAGAACGTTCTCCCCGCGCCAGCGTGATATGTCCACTGTGCGGCCAGCCCTTGAACTTGTCCACGGCAAAAGTCAGGCCGGAGGATCCCTCGGTGAGGTAAGGCGTGTCGATCTGCGCCAGGTTGCCCATGCAAATGATCTTGGTGCCGGGGCCGGCCCGGGTGATCAAGGTCTTCATCTGCTTGGGCGTAAGGTTCTGCGCCTCGTCAATGATGACGTACTTGTTCAGGAAGGTGCGTCCGCGCATGAAATTCATGCTCTTGACCTTGATACGGCTGCGGATCAGTTCGCTCGTTGCCGCGCGTCCCCATTCACCGGCGCCGGTATCGGTCTTGCCAAGCACTTCCAGGTTGTCGTCCAGCGCGCCCATCCAGGGGCCCATCTTTTCCTCCTCGGTGCCGGGAAGGAAGCCGATGTCCTCGCCCACGCTGACGGTGGCCCGGGTCATGATGATCTCGGTGTAGCGACGCTCGTCGAGCACCTGGGTCAGGCCCGAGGCGAGGGCCATCAGCGTCTTGCCGGTGCCGGCGGTGCCCGTCAGTGTGACGAAGTCGACCTCGGGATCCATCAGCAGGTTCATCGCGAAGTTCTGCTCCCGGTTACGGGTCGTCACGCCCCAGACTGCATTCTTGAGATGGGTGTAATCCTTCAGTGTCTTGAATACGGCGGTCTTGCCCCGGATCTCGGTGACACGGGCGTACAGACTGGGTTCGCCGGGCGACTCGAAATACACGAACTGGTTGATCAGCAGGTTGGGAACGACCGGCCCGCTGATTCGATAGAAAGTGTGCACACCTTGTTGCCAGCTCTCGACGGTCTGCCCGTGGGTGGCCCAGAAATCGGCCGGCAACGCCATCAAGCCGGAATACAGCAGGTCGCCGTCGGCCAGCGTCTTGTCGTTCTGGTAGTCGTCGGTGGCCAGGCCCAGCGCGCGCGCCTTGACCCGCATATTGATGTCTTTGGACACCAGCACCACATCGCGCGCTCCGCTGGCGTCGCTGCTGCTTCCCTTGGCAGCCTTGTGCAGTCGGCCGAGCGCCTCCACCACGCCCAGGATCTGGTTGTCGGCCTTGCCCTGGGGCAGGCTGGTCGGCAGTGAGAAATCCAGGGTTTGGGTCTGGAAGAACAACTTGCCGCCAGCGTCCCGATGACCGGTGCTGTTCAGCGGCAGGCCCGAGGCGATATCCGCACCGTTGGCGCCAGCCAGTGCATCGAGCCAGCGGCTGGTTTGCCGGGCATTGCGTGCGACCTCGGTCATGCCTTTCTTGTGCGCATCGAGTTCCTCCAGCACGATCATCGGCAAGAAGATGTCGTGTTCCTCGAAGCGGAACAGGCACATCGGGTCGTGCAACAGCACGTTGGTATCGAGCACGAACAACTTGGCCCGACCTGCCGCCTTGCGGCTGCGCGGCTTGGACAGGGGCTCTGTGCGGACGGCCTTGGGCGAATCGACTGCCGGCACGCTGTGCAATGCGCGCGCGGCGGTCTTGACGGGGCTGCGCGCTTGCGGTGGCGCTGCTGCTTTGGCCGGTGGCTGGACAGGCGTATCTGCGTCGGTGATCACTGCACTCACCGCCGGGGCAGTGCCGGCGGGCTTGCGCCGGGCTCTGGACATGCTGCTGGCTGTGGCCTCAAATGCGGTGCTGGTCAAAAGCGCAGCGCGTTTGGTGGGAGCGGGGGGCAGTGGCATGGTCCTGGGTACTCGCGAAAGGGGATGTTGTCGGCATCGGGCGATAGCCTGTCGCGGCGTCCACAAACAACAAAGCCGCCCTGGACCAAGGCGGCTTTGTCATGGAAACTATGGCTGGGCACCGATGCATGATTCATTATGCATGAGCCCGAAAGCAGGCCCGGTGGGCCTGGGCTCAGGCTGGCTTCTTGAGAGCCTTGACGGACTTGAGCACGTCGTCGACATGGCCTGGCACCTTGAGCCCGCGCCATTCTTCCTTGAGAACGCCGTCGGCACCGATCAGGAAGGTGCTGCGTTCGATGCCCTTGACCTTCTTGCCATACATGATCTTGTTCTTGACCACGCCGAACATGTGGCACATTTTTTCTTCGGTGTCGGCGATCAACTCGAACGGCAGTTCCAGTTTGTGCTTGAAGTCGTCATGCGATTTCATGTTGTCGCGCGAGACGCCGAACACGGCCGCTCCGGCCTTCACGAAATCCTTGTACTTGTCGCGAAACTGCATCGCTTCCGTGGTGCACCCGGGCGTATTGTCCTTGGGGTAGAAATACAGCACCATCGTCGCGCCCATGTGACTGGTGTTGGTCACCCTCACGCCGTTGGTGGCGAGAGCTTCGAATTCGGGGAGGGGTTTGTTGACAACGATCGCCATAAGTTGCTGGTGTCTTCTAGTGCTGGATGTGTCAGAACCTGGAGGAGGCTGTTCCAGCCCTTCAATGGGAGCAAGGCCTCGTCCGAAGAGCAGTATTTTAACCGCAAAACATCGGCAAAAAACCTCAGAGCGACGGAACTTCGATCAACAGCGCCGCAACAACCTTGCGTCCCTCGGCCGCCAGGATGTTGTAAGTCCGGCAGGCAGCCTGGGTGTCCATGGTCTCGACTCCGATTCTTCGCTCGATCAGCGGCACCAGCCAGGCGGGCTGGGGAAACCGGATTCGGCCTCCGCTGCCGAAAATCACCAGTTCAGTGTCGAGTTCGGCCAATTGCTGGAAATGCGTCACTTCGATCTCGGCAAATCGCTGGCACGGCCATGCCAGGCGTTGCCCGGTCGAGCCGATGATCACGCTCGAGCCGATGCGTTCGCCGTCCACTGCGATCCATCCGTCGCCATAACCGGAAATGGTTTGTACAGAGGATTGGTCGGGGTGGAGTTTCATCGTGCGGCTGCTGGCGCAACTGTGGTCAAATTATAGGTTTCCCGCCGCGCAGGCCCTGAGCCGGAGCTCCCATGAAGACGATTCGCAAATCGACCAAGCTGGACAACGTCTGTTATGACATACGTGGCCCGATCCTCGAATGTGCCCAGCGCATGGAAGACGAGGGCCACAAGATCATCAAGCTCAACATCGGCAACCTGGCTGTGTTCGGCTTCGATTCACCCGAGGAAATCCAGCAGGACATGATCCGCAACCTGCCGAATTCGGCCGGTTACTCGGAGAGCAAGGGCATCTTCGCCGCGCGCAAGGCCGTGATGCACTATACCCAGCAGCAAGGCATCGCTGGCGTGACGCTCGATGACATCTACCTGGGCAATGGGGCCTCGGAGCTGATCGTGATGGCCAGCAACGCGATGCTCAACGACGGCGATGAAATGCTGATTCCAGCGCCGGACTATCCCTTGTGGACGGCTGCGGTTGTCTTGTCCGGCGGTGTGGCGGTGCACTACCGGTGCGACGAGTCGCGCGACTGGATGCCCGACCTGGCCGATATTCGCGCCAAGGTCACACCCCGTACCAAGGGGATTGTCGTGATCAATCCGAACAACCCGACCGGCGCCTTGTATTCGGACGCCTTGCTGCGCGGCATCATCGAGATCGCGCGCGAGTGCGGGCTGGTGATATTTGCCGATGAGGTCTACGACAAGATCCTGTACGACGGCGCGCGACACACGGCCATCGGTTCGCTCAGCGATGACGTGTTGACTCTGACCTTCAACAGCCTGAGCAAGAGTTACCGCTCCTGCGGTTACCGCGCCGGCTGGATGGTGGTGTCGGGCGACAAGTTCGTGGCCAGGGACTACATCGACGGCCTGAACATGATGTCCAACCTGCGGCTGTGCCCCAACGTGCCGGGGCAGTGGGCGATCCAGACGGCGCTTGGGGGCTACCAGAGCATCAACGACCTGATCGCCGAGGGTGGACGGCTACGGCGTCAGCGTGACCTGGCCTATGAGTTGATCACTGCGATACCGGGCGTGAGTTGCGTCAAACCCTCGGCCGCGCTCTACATGTTCCCCCGGCTCGACCCCGAGATCTATCCGATCCGGGACGACCAGGCGTTCATCCTCGAGTTGCTGCAGGAGACCAAGGTCATGCTGGTGCAGGGCACGGGCTTCAACTGGGACGCACCCGACCACTTCCGTATCGTCTTTCTGCCGCACGAGGACGACCTGCGCGAGGCCATCGGCCGCATTGCCCGGTTTCTCGAGCTCTACCGCCATCGCCACGGCGATGAGCGCGCGCGCAAACCCGTGAAGCTGGTGGCCAACCGGGTTTGAGTACCGGGCCCCGCGCCGCGCCCTTCGCCAGGCGCTCAACCATCGATACCAACCGAGAAGTCTTTGCATGAAACCGATCCAAGTGGGCCTGCTGGGCATAGGAACCGTCGGCAGTGGCACCTTCAGCGTGCTCAGACGCAACCAGGTCGAGATCCGCCGTCGCGCGGGCCGCGGCATCGACATCACGATGGTGGCCGACCTGGACCTGGCGCGCGCCAGGTCGCTGGTGGGTGACGGCGTGACCGTCGTGAACGATGCCCGCGCCGTGATCGCCAATCCCGACATCGACATCGTTGTCGAACTGATCGGCGGCTACGGCATCGCGCGCCAGCTGGTGATGGAAGCAATCGCTGCGGGCAAACACGTGGTCACTGCCAACAAGGCGCTGCTGGCCGTACACGGTACCGAGATCTTCGCCGCTGCCCATGCCAAGGGTGTGATGGTGGCATTCGAGGCCGCGGTGGCCGGTGGCATTCCGATCATCAAGGCCTTGCGCGAGGGGCTGACCGCCAACAGCATCCAGTGGATTGCCGGCATCATCAATGGCACGACCAATTTCATCCTCAGCGAGATGCGCAACAAGGGACTGGACTTCGATGTCGTGCTCAAGGAGGCGCAGCGCCTCGGCTATGCCGAGGCCGACCCGACGTTCGACATCGAAGGGGTTGATGCGGCGCACAAGATCACGCTGATGTCGGCGATCGCCTTCGGCGTGCCAGTGCAGTTCGACAAGGCCTATATCGAAGGCATCACCGGGCTGAGCGCGCAGGACATCCGGTACGCGGAGCAGCTGGGCTACCGCATCAAGCTGCTGGGCATCACCAAGCGCAGCGTCGATAGCGCGAGCGGCGCCATGCGCGGCATCGAATTGCGGGTGCATCCGAGTCTGGTGCCCAGCAAACGCCTGATCGCCAATGTCGAAGGCGCCATGAACGCCGTGGTGGTGCAGGGCGACGCGGTGGGAACCACGTTGTACTACGGCAAGGGCGCCGGCAGCGAGCCGACGGCCAGCGCGGTGATCGCCGACCTGGTCGACGTGACCCGCCTGCATACCGCCGACCCGGCGCACCGTGTGCCGCATCTGGCCTTCCATCCGGATGTGCTGGGCGAAGACCTGCCGGTGTTGCCGATGACCGACGTGGTCACCAGTTACTACCTGCGTCTGCGCGTGGCCGACCAGGCGGGCGTGTTGTCCAGGGTGACCGGTATCCTGGCAGACGCCGATATCAGTATCGATGCGATGCTGCAACGCGAGGCCGACGAGATCGCTGTCGATGGCAACGCGTCGCAGGTCGCTCAGACTGACCTGATCATCCTGACGCACGACACCCGCGAGGGCACGATGAACAGCGCGCTCGCGCAGATGCAGGCGCTGCCCAGCGTGTTGCAGGCCATCACGCGTATTCGCAAGGAGGAACTGGCCTGATGCGGTATGTCTCCACCCGTGGCCATGCGCGCGGTCAGCGTTTCTGTGACATCCTGCTTGAGGGCCTTGCGCCTGACGGTGGCCTGTACCTGCCCGAACATTACCCGCGCGTCGATGCAGCCACGCTGACGCGCTGGCGCGCCTTGCCCTACGACGAGCTGGCGTTCGAAATCCTGTCGCTGTATATCGACGACATCGCGGCGGCCGATCTGCGCGACATCTGCCGTCGCACCTATACCGAGGCGGTATTCGGCACTGCTGCCATCGTGCCGCTGCGTGCGCTGGCCCCGCAAGCCGGAGCCAGCGCCGCGCTGGGCAGCCCAGGCAGCCCTGGCACTGCGGCGCCGCTGTACCTGGAAGCCTTGTCCAACGGCCCGACACTGGCATTCAAGGACATGGCGATGCAGTTGCTGGGCCACCTGTTCGAGTACGAACTGGCGCGCCGCGGTGAGACGCTCAACATTCTGGGGGCCACCAGTGGCGACACTGGCAGCGCGGCGGAATACGCGATGCGGGGCAAGAAAAGTGTGGCGGTCTTCATGACCAGCCCGGCCGGGCGCATGAGTCCGTTCCAGCAGGCCCAGATGTTCAGCCTGATGGACGAGAACATCCACAACATCGCGATCGAGGGTGTGTTCGACGACTGCCAGGATCTGGTCAAGGCGGTATCGAGCGACCTGGACTTCAAGCGCCGCTACCGCATCGGTACTGTCAACTCGATCAACTGGGCCCGGCTGGTCGCGCAGGTGGTGTATTACTTCGCAGGTTATTTTCAGGCCACGCGCTCGAACGACGAGCAGGTGCGATTCGCGGTGCCGTCGGGTAACTTTGGCAATGTCTGCGCCGGCCATGTGGCGCGCATGATGGGGCTGCCGATCGATCGGCTGGTCGTGGCGACGAACGAGAACGACGTGCTGGACGAGTTCTTCCGCACCGGTGTGTACCGGGTCCGCGGCAGCGCCGATACCCACGCGACATCCAGCCCGTCGATGGACATCTCCAAGGCGTCCAACTTCGAGCGTTTCGTGTTCGATCTGCTGGGTCGCGATGCGGCCCAGGTGCGCGACCTGTTCGGCGCCCAACTGACGCGCAGCGGCGCCTTCGATCTCGGACCGCATCCGGCCTTTGCGCAGGCGGCGACACGCTACGGATTTTCCAGCGGCCGCAGCACCCATGCGGATCGACTGGAGACGATACGCGGATGCTGGAGCGACTGCCGGCAGATGGTCGATACGCACACCGCCGACGGTATCAAGGTCGCGCGCGAACACCTGCACCAGTACCATCCGATGATCGTGCTGGAGACCGCTTTGCCAATCAAGTTTGCCGCCACCATCGTCGAGGCCCTGGGTCGCGAGCCGATACGGCCGGCGCAGTTCGACGGTATCGAGCAGTTGCCCAGACGGGTGGTGAACCTGCCCGCGCAGGTGGATGCGATCAAGGCGTTCATCGTGGCCCATTGCCCGCCGCAGGCGAGTGCCGCGGCAGCGTGATTCCAGCACCATGGACCCATCGATGACCACCTCCCGACCAACCTTGTTGCCACTCGACGACGCACTCGCACGGCTGCTGGCATCGGCTGCGCCGCTGACCGACATCCAGCGTGTCTCCACCTTCGACGCGGATGGCCGTGTGCTGGCGCAGGACGTCGTGTCCGAGCTGCAGGTGCCGCCGCAGGACAACAGTTCCATGGACGGATATGCGCTGGCCTGCGCCAGCCTGTCCGGGCCAGGCAGCGTGCTGGCGGTGACGCAACGGATCGCAGCCGGTTCATCCGGCCAGCCCTTGCCAGCGGGCGAGGCGGCGCGGATCTTCACGGGCGCACCGATCCCCGCGGGGGCGGATGCGGTCGTGATGCAGGAGGACTGCATCCTTGTGTCCGAGGCTGGCGACGGCAAGTGGGGGCAGATCCGCATCCAGGCCGTGCCGCAGCCCGGCCAATGGATACGCCGTGCCGGCGAGGACGTGACCCGTTCCTCGGTCGTGCTGGCACGTGGCACGCGGCTGTCGCCGGCCGGCCTGGGCATGGCCGCGTCCGTCGGCCTGCATGAGCTGCAGGTGCTGCGACGGCCGCGGGTGGCCCTTTTCTCCACCGGTGACGAACTTGTGATGCCCGGCGAGGTCGCGCCCGCCGACATGCGTGCGGGCGCGATCTACAACTCCAACCGATTCTTCCTGCGGGCGATGCTGCAGCGCCTCGGATGCACCGTCAGCGACCGTGGCATCGTGCCCGACCGGCGTGACGCCACGGTCGACGCGCTGCGCGAGGCATCGCAACAACACGACCTGATCCTGACCAGCGGCGGCGTCTCCGTGGGCGAGGAAGACCATATCCGGCCGGCCGTGCAGTCGCTGGGCGCGCTCGACTTGTGGCAGATCGCCATCAAGCCCGGCAAGCCATTTGCGTACGGGCAGGTGGGTACGGCTCACTTCATCGGTCTTCCCGGCAACCCGGTGTCGAGTTTCGTCACCTTCGCGCTGCTGGTACGGCCGTTCCTGTTGCGCTTGCAAGGTGTCGCCGTTGTCGCTCCGGTCACCGGTTGCGCGCGCGCCGATTTCGACTGGCCGCGGGCCGACAAGCGGCGCGAGTTCCTGCGGGTGCGGCGCAATACGCAGGGGGGGGTCGACCTTTTTCCCAACCAGAGTTCGGGCGTGTTGACCTCGGCGGTCTGGGGCGATGGCCTGGTCGATAATCCGCCGGGTCAGACCGTGGCGCGCGGCGACACCGTGCGTTTTGTTGCCATGTCCGATCTGCTGTCCTGAGCCATGACCCGCACTGTCACCGTCAACCTGCGGTTCTTTGCCGCGATCCGCGAGGCTGTGGGCACTGGCAGCGAGTCCTGCGTGACCAGCGCCACCGATGTGGCCGGCCTGCGCGACATGTTGATCGCGCGCGGAGCGCCGTATGCCGATGCACTGGCCCGCGGCAAGTTGGTGCGTATCGCCGTCGACCAGCACCTGTGCGAGGAGCCGACGCCGCTGCGCGACGGAGCCGAGGTGGCGTTTTTCCCACCGGTGACTGGCGGCTGACACGGCGCGTTGCGGGTGGGGTGCGACGGGAGCCGTCCTGCGTTCAGCCGCGGCTGCGCTGCCAGTGCCACAATCTTGCCATGCCTGCACTGCGCGTTTCCATCCAGACCCCAGATTTCAACCTGGCTGACGAAGTGGCCGTGCTGCGCCATGGCGACAAGCGGGTGGGGGCGGTCTGCAGCTTTGTCGGTACGGTGCGCGACCGCAACGACGGAGCCGACGTCGCCACGCTGGAACTCGAACATTACCCCGGCATGACCGAGAAGGCGATCGAGGCGATGCTTGACCAGGCACACCAGCGTTTCGACATCCTTGCCAGCCGGGTCATCCATCGGGTCGGATTGCTGCGACCACTGGACCAGATCGTGCTGGTGGCGGTGACCTCGGCGCATCGCGGCGAGAGTTTCCAGGCCTGCGAGTTCATCATGGACTACCTCAAGACGCAGGCGCCGTTCTGGAAAAAGGAGCAGACGCCTGAGGGCGCGCGCTGGGTCGATGCGCGGGTCGCCGACGACGCGGCACTGCAGCGCTGGGGGATTGCGTCGAGCAACTGCTGAGCAACTGCCGACCCGCTGCCATTGCGTCGCCTGCGGGCGTCATGTCGTGGGGCATTCTCAGGTGGATCGGCATCGCTCTAGGGGTTTTCCCTTGGGTTGTTTCTTTGCGCCGCATGGCCGCAACGGAATCAGTTCACTGTAAGAAAGCGATCTCACAATCAGCAACACTTCGCCGCAGGGAGCCTGCGGCAGGTGTACGCGCAGCTGCTCCCGCCGCTGTTCCCGTTAGCTGAAAAAGAGGAGATTTCATGAAGGAAGACGACAACAGTCATGCCTACTGGAAAGCCACGATCGGTCTGTTGACCAAGATCCTCATCGTCTGGTTTGTTGTGTCCTTCGGGGCCGGCATCCTGTTTGCGGACCTGCTCAACAACATCAAGCTCGGAGGTTACCCGCTGGGGTTCTGGTTTGCGCAACAGGGTTCCATCTACATCTTCATCGTGCTGATCTTCTATTACGCCAAAAAGATGAACGAAATCGACCGTCAATTCGACGTTCATGAGGACTGAGCCATGGAACTCCAAACAACCATCTATATTTTTGTCGGTCTGAGCTTCGCGCTCTACATCGGCATCGCGATCTGGGCCCGTGCCGGGTCCACCAGCGAGTTCTACGCTGCGGGCGGTAGCGTCAACCCGGTCATGAACGGCATGGCGACCGCGGCCGACTGGATGTCGGCGGCGTCCTTCATCTCGATGGCCGGCCTGATTTCCAACATGGGTTACGGCGGCGGTCTGTTTCTGATGGGCTGGACCGGCGGCTATGTGTTGCTGGCAATGCTGCTGGCGCCGTACCTGCGCAAGTTCGGCAAGTTCACGGTGCCCCAGTTCATCGGTGACCGCTTCTACTCGAAGTCGGCCAGCACGGTGGCGGTGATCTGCCTGTTGACCGCATCCATCACGTACATCATCGGTCAGATGACTGGCGTTGGTATTGCATTTGCGCGGTTTCTGGGTGTGTCGAGCGAGATCGGCATTTACGTAGGCATGGCCATCGTGTTTGCTTACGCAGTGTTCGGTGGCATGAAGGG
>JBBRVD010000050.1:0-22294 GCA_038247175.1 Burkholderiales bacterium
GCCTTGTCGGTCAGTTCCCCGCGCGGTTTGGTCTTGCGCGCCTTGGTTGTACTGTCGTAGGTGGGAGTGGTGGTCGCCACGATTCCATGATTTGAGCCGATCCGGGAGCGATACCCCCTTAAGGACCAGCTGCCACTCCCAAAGATACCCCCGCTAAGACATGGCTTGCAATACCCCGCATCGGACGGCAGAAAACAAAAAAGCCCCGTAGATAGGGGCTTTCAGGGGGATCTGGTGGACCGTGTTGGATGGTGAAAAACGCATCCTTGGCGGAGAGGGCGGGATTCGAACCCGCGGAGGGTTTTACCCCTCGCACGCTTTCCAGGCGTGTGACTTAAACCGCTCATCCACCTCTCCGGTGGCCGGGATTGTAGCAGCGTGCTCCCGCGTGGAATGGGCTGCCTGCAGGCGGTCCAGGGCGGGTTGGTGCCGGATTTTCGACGGCGGCGTCGTGCGCGCCGCAAGCGTCGCGCAAGGGTTGACCGCGTGGCCGTTACGGCTCGAGTCGCGCCGCTCGTGGATCCAGCGAACTACATGTTGCGACCAAATGTCAGCTACAAACCGGCTTGCGGCGTTCGAATTCCTTACACTGCCCGGCTTGGACAGCTTTTTGCCGGCATCGCCCGGCCGAACGGAGATCGCATGAAATTTCGCTTCCCCATTGTCATCATTGACGAGGACTTCCGCTCCGAGAACACTTCCGGCCTGGGCATTCGTGCTCTGGCCCAGGCGATCGAGAGCGAGGGCTTCGAGGTGTTGGGGGCTACCAGTTACGGTGATCTGTCCCAGTTCGCGCAGCAGCAGTCGCGCGCCAGCGCATTCATCCTGTCGATCGACGATGAGGAGTTCACCAACGACGCCGATCTGGGCCCGGCGGTACAGAACCTTCGCAACTTCATAGCTGAAGTGCGGCGCAAGAACCTGGACGTTCCGCTGTACGTGTACGGCGAGACCAAGACCTCGCGCCACATCCCGAACGACATCCTGCGCGAACTGCATGGTTT
The DNA here is from genome assembly GCA_038247175.1 of Burkholderiales bacterium. Taxonomy (GTDB): domain Bacteria; phylum Pseudomonadota; class Gammaproteobacteria; order Burkholderiales; family Burkholderiaceae_C; genus CAISIP01. The sequence continues at coordinate 1,005 of JBBRVD010000050.1, forward strand.
CATTCACATGTTCGAGGACACGCCGGAGTTCGTGGCGCGCCACATCATTCGCGAGGCCCGCAGCTACCTCGAAGGTGTTCAGCCACCATTCTTCAAGGCCTTGCTCGACTATGCCGAAGATGGCTCCTACTCCTGGCATTGCCCGGGCCATTCCGGCGGCGTTGCGTTCCTGAAAAGCCCGGTCGGGCAGATGTTCCACCAGTTCTTCGGCGAGAACATGTTGCGGGCCGACGTATGCAACGCCGTGGAGGAGCTCGGGCAGCTGCTCGACCACACCGGACCGATCGCTGACTCAGAGCGCAATGCGGCGCGTATCTTCAACGCCGATCATTGCTTCTTCGTCACGAACGGCACCAGCACCTCGAACAAGATGGTCTGGCACCACTGTGTGGCACCTGGCGATGTCGTCGTGGTAGACCGCAACTGTCACAAGTCGATTCTGCACGCGATCATCATGACCGGGGCAATACCGGTGTTCCTCAAACCCACGCGCAACCACTTCGGCATCATCGGCCCGATCCCGAAAGAAGAGTTCGAGCCGGCGGCGATCCAGGCCAAGATCCGCAAGAATCCGCTGCTCAAGGGCGTGGATGCGAAAAGCGTCAAGCCCCGGGTGTTGACGATCACCCAGTCGACCTACGACGGCGTGCTCTACAACACCGAGACCATCAAGCATCTGCTCGACGGTTACGTCGACAACCTGCATTTCGACGAAGCCTGGCTGCCCCATGCGGCGTTTCATCCGTTTTACGGTGCCTATCATTCCATGGGCAAGAAGCGCAAGCGGCCGAAGAAAGCGGTGGTGTATGCGACGCAGTCGATCCACAAGCTGCTCGCCGGTATCAGTCAGGCCAGCCAGGTGCTGGTGCAGGATGCGCAAGAGACCAAGCTCGACCGCCACCTGTTCAATGAGGCCTACCTGATGCACATCTCGACCAGCCCGCAATACAGCATCATCGCCAGCTGCGACGTGGCTGCGGCAATGATGGAGCCGCCTGGCGGCACGGCACTGGTCGAGGAGAGCATCGCCGAGGCGCTCGATTTCCGGCGTTCGATGCGCAAGATCGACGACGAGTATGGCGACGACTGGTGGTTCAAGGTCTGGGGGCCGGACCATCTGGTGGATGAGGGCATCGGCCGAGCCGACGACTGGATCATCAAGGGCGAGTCCCGCAAAGGCAAGGGCAGCGACAACTGGCACGGTTTCGGCAAGCTGGCGGCGGGCTTCAACATGCTCGATCCGATCAAGTCGACCATCGTCACGCCGGGCATGGACCTGGGTGGCAAATTCGCCAAGACCGGCATACCAGCGAGCATCGTCACCAAGTTCCTGGCCGAACACGGCGTGGTGGTTGAGAAAACCGGCCTGTACAGCTTCTTTATCCTGTTCACGATCGGCATCACCAAGGGGCGCTGGAACACCTTGCTGACCGCATTGCAGCAGTTTAAGGACGACTATGCCAAGAATCAGCCGATGTGGCGCATCCTGCCGGAGTTCTGCCGCGACAACCCGAAATACGAAAAAATGGGCCTGGCCGACCTGTGCCAGTTCGTGCACCAGCTCTACGCCAAATACGACATCGCCCGCCTGACGACCGACATGTACCAGAGCGACCTGGCCCCCGCCATGACGCCGTCCGATGCCTTTGCCCATATCGCCCGGCGCAAGACCGAGCGGGTGGAGATCGATCAGCTGGAGGGACGGGTCACGGTGGGCCTGGTCACGCCGTATCCTCCTGGCATTCCGTTGTTGATCCCGGGCGAGGTGTTCAACCGCAAGATCGTCGACTACCTGAAGTTCTCGCGCGAGTTCAACCAGCAGTGCCCGGGATTTGGCACCGACATTCATGGCCTGGTGAACGAACCGGACGAGTCCGGCAAGTTGCGGTACTACGCCGACTGCGTGGCGCGCAGCTGAGGGCAGGCGCGGCGCATCGGCGCCGCGGTCCTGTCACGCCAGCACTTCAGGCCGCCCCGTCGGCTATGGTCGAAATAGCCACCGCGTTGAAGCCGCCGTCGACATAGGTGATCTCCGCACTGACGCCGCCGGCCAGGTCGCTTAGCAGGAAAGCGGCCACGTTGCCGATATCCTCGAGCGTCACGTTGCGCCGGATCGGCGAGGCCCTCGCCACCACGCCGAGCAGCTTGCCGAAATCCTTGATTCCGCTGGCCGCAAGCGTCTTGATCGGACCGGCGCTGATGCCGTTGACTCGGGTGCCGCGCGGCCCCATCGCCTCGGCCAGGTAACGCACGCAGGCCTCCAGCGAAGCCTTGGCCAGGCCCATGGTGTTGTAATTCGGCACGATGCGCTCCGCGCCCAAATAGGTCAGCGTCAGCAGCGACGATTTGTCGCTAAGGTATGGCAGGGCGGCCTTGGCCATGCCCGCGAAGCTGTAGGCGCTGATGTCGTGCGCGATCCGGAAGTTCTCGCGGGACAGGCCGTCCAGGAAATTACCGGCAATCGCCTCGCGAGGCGCGAAGCCGATGGCGTGTACGAAACCGTCGAGCTGCGGCCAGGTCTGCGACAGGTCCGTGAAAAGGCGCTCGATTTGAGCATCGTCGCCAACGTCGCAGTCGAAGATCAGTTTCGAGTCCAGGCCGGCGGCAAATTCGGTGATGCGGTCCTTGAAACGCTCGCCGACATAACTGAATGCCAGCTCCGCGCCCTGCGCGCGGCAGGCCTTGGCGATTCCGTACGCGATCGAACGGTTGCTGAGCACACCGGTGATCAACAGTTTTTTGCCGGCCAGAAAACCCATGACTCAATCTCCATGAAAAATCCGTGAGAATTGTCGCATGCACAAATGGCTATTCTTGATGTTGCTGCTGCCGGCCTGGTCGGCATGGGCAGCATACGGGTATGCGTTGTGGGGTGACTTGAAGTATCCGCCCGGTTTCAACCACTTCGACTATGTCAATGCCCAGGCGCCCAAGGGCGGCGAATTGCGCCTGGTCAGCAACTTGCGGGTATCGACCTTCGACAAGTACAACCCGTTCACGATCCGGGGCAGCGCGCCGGCCTACCTGTCCGCCCTGATGTTCGACACCCTGCTCGCGGGTGCACTCGACGAGACAGGGTCTGGTTACGGACTCCTGGCCGAGGATGTCACAGTCGCTGACGATGGCTTGTCGGCCACCTTTCGCCTGCGGCCGCAGGCCCGATTCCACAATGGCGACCCAGTGCTGGCCGCCGACGTCAAGCACAGCTACGACACCCTGATGGGGCCGCACGTGTCGCCGGCCTACAAGACCATCTTGCAGGAGGTGGCAGGCATCGAGGTGCTCGATGCCCGCACGGTGCGATACCGCTTCCGTCAGCCGAACCGGGAATTGCCACTGACGGTTGGCGGCTTGCCGGTCTTCAGCCGCAAGTGGGGTATGGAGAACGGCATCGCCAAGACCTTCGACAATGTCGTGATGGACATTCCGATCGGCAGCGGCCCCTACCGGATCGGCCCGGTCAAGTTCGGCAAGGACGTCACCTACGTCCGCGATCCGGAATACTGGGCGCGAGACCTGAACGTGCGCCGGGGTACCGGCAACTTCGATCGCATCACGGTCAAGATCTACAAGGACAACACGGCGCGGCTGGAGGCGCTCAAGGCTGGCGAGTTCGACCTGATGCGGTTTTTCTCGGCCGGTGACTGGGCGCGCCGGGTCAGCGGCAAGCGCTTCGACAGCGGGGAACTGGTCAAGGCGGAGTTCCGCCACCGTCTGCCCTCGGGTTTCCAGAGCTATGTACTCAACACCCGGAGCCCGATGCTCTCGGACGTACGGGTACGGCAAGCCTTGGGCCTGGCCTTCGACTACGAATGGATGAACCGCCAGATGTTTTACAACTCGTACCAGCGCGTCAACGGTCTGTTCGGCAACACCGATTGCCAGGCCAGCGCCGCGCCCTCGGCCGAGGAAATGGCGCTGCTCGAACCCTGGCGTGGCAAGGTACCCGATGCGGTGTTCGGCCCTATGGCGGCTCCGCCGCGAACCGATGGCGATTCGTCCTTGCGCGGCAATCTGCGCCAGGCCAAGGCCTTGCTCAACGACGCCGGCTGGTCGGTGCGCGAGGGCAAGCTGCGCAACGCCAAGGGTGAGCCGCTGGTGCTCGAATACATGGACAGCAACGAGGGGGGTGCCCGCACAGTGACCCCATGGGCTCGCAACCTCGAAAAGATCGGCGTGACGCTGGTGTTTCGGCCAGTCGACTTTGCGCTGTACCAGCAGCGGTTGCAGAAATTCGATTTCGATGTCACGACACTGGCTTACCAGGGTACCCACAACCCGGGGCAGGAATACGCCGACCTGTTTGGCAGCCAGGCGGCAGATATCGAGGACTCGGGCAACATGACTGGCGTCAAGAGCCCGGCCATCGATGCGCTCGTGGGCCGCATGACCAGCGCAGGCAGCAAGGCCGAACTGCTTCCCGCCTGCCGTGCGCTGGAGCGGGTGGTTGCGCATAGCCACATCCTGATTCCACAGTGGACCGCCGGCACCCACCGTATCGCCTACAACGCCTGGCGGCTCGCGCGGCCGCAACAGATGCCACCTTACGCCCAGGGCGAGGGTTGGGCGATCGACACCTGGTGGGCAAAGAAATAGGCCATGTTCGCTTACATCCTCAAGCGCTTGCTGCTGATGGTGCCCACCTTGCTGGGTGTGCTGACCATCACCTTCATCGTGATCCAGTTCGTGCCCGGTGGGCCGGTCGAGCAATACCTGGCGGAGGCCAAGGCGGGAGCCACCGCCGGCGGCGGTGCCGAGGGTGGTGGCCTGACCTACCGGGGAGCCCAGGGTGTGGATAGCAAGCGTCTGGAGCAGATCAAGGCCCTGTACGGCTTCGACAAGCCAGCGCATGAGCGCTTCCTCGACATGCTGGCGCGGTTTGCGCGGTTCGACCTGGGCCGCAGTTTTTTCCAGAACAAGGACGTCGGTGAACTGATCATCGAGAAATTGCCGGTGTCGATCACGCTCGGACTATGGACCTTCTTCATCAGTTACGGCATTGCCGTGCCCCTGGGCGTCGCAAAGGCAGTACGTGCCGGCACCCGGTTCGACTTCGTCACCACGTTGATCGTGCTGGTGGGCTATGCGATTCCCGGGTTCGTGCTCGGTGTGGCCCTGCTCGTCATCTTTGGCGGACAACTGCAATGGTTCCCGCTGCGCGGGCTGACATCGAGCAACTGGGACGAACTGAGCTGGGGTGCGCGGATCGTCGATTACCTGTGGCATATCGCCATGCCGGTGACAGCGATGGTGCTGGGCAGTTTCGCCGTCACCGCGATGCTGACCAAGAACGCATTCCTGGAAGAGATCCGCAAGCAGTACGTCGTGACGGCACGCGCCAAGGGGCTCAGCGAGCGCCAGGTGTTGTGGAAACACGTGTTCCGCAATGCGCTGATCCCGATCATCACGGGTTTCCCGGCAGCGTTCATCGGTGCATTCTTCACCGGTGCGTTGCTGATCGAGACCTTGTTCTCGCTTGACGGCATGGGCCTGCTCAGTTATGAGAGCGTGATCCGGCGCGACTACCCGGTAGTGCTGGGCACCTTGTACCTGTTCACGCTGATCGGCCTGGTCACCAAGCTGATTTCCGACCTGTGTTATGTCTGGGTCGACCCGCGTGTCAAGTTCGACTGACATGAATCTGCGTGCTGACGTGACCGTGCGTCCTCCCAGCCGCTCGCCGGCGCGTCGTGCCTGGGCGCGCTTTCGGCGCAACCGGCTGGGTTACTGGAGCCTGGTTGCGTTTTGCACCATCGCGATATTGAGCCTGTTCGCCGAGCTGTTTTCCAACGACCGGCCCCTGGTTGTGCGTTACGAGGGAAGTTATTACTTTCCGATGGTCCAGGACTACCCCGAGACGACCTTCGGCGGCGACTTCCTGACTGCCACCGACTACCTCGACCCGTTCATCCGCGAGCGCCTGGCGCAGGATGGCAACTGGGCCATCTTTCCGCTGAACCGCTACGGACCGAAGACACTGAACTATTTCGCCGCCAGTCCCAATCCATCGGCACCCACCAGCGAGAACTGGCTGGGCACCGACGACCGCGGGCGGGATTTGCTGGCCCAGCTCATCTACGGTTTTCGCGTCAGCGTGTTTTTTGCGCTGGCGCTGACAGTCACGGGTGTCGTACTGGGTGTGTTGGCGGGTGCACTGCAGGGCTTTTTCGGCGGCAAGACCGACCTGGCGTTCCAGCGTTTCATTGAGGTCTGGGGCGCGATGCCGGAGTTGTATTTGCTGATCATCTTCAGCGCCATCTTTGCGCCCAGCCTGGCGCTGCTACTGGTGTTGCTGAGCCTGTTCGGCTGGATGGGCCTGTCGGACTATGTGCGTGCCGAATTCCTGCGCAATCGCCAGCTCGATTACGTGCGCGCGGCACGCGCACTGGGCGTGGGCAACTGGCAGATCATCATGCGTCATATCCTGCCCAACAGCCTGACGCCGGTGGTCACCTTCCTGCCATTTCGCATGAGCGGCGCGATCCTGGCACTGACCTCGCTCGATTTTCTGGGGCTGGGTGTGCCTCCGGGCACGCCGTCGCTGGGCGAGTTGTTGTCGCAGGGTAAGAACAACATCGACGCCTGGTGGATTTCCCTGTCCACCTTTGCCGTACTGGTGATGACTCTGCTGCTGCTGACCTTCATGGGTGATGCCTTGCGCGACGCGCTTGATCCGCGCAAGGTCGACCAGGCGCCGGCGCCGGAGACCCAACCATGACGGCGTTGCTCGAGGTGCGGGGTCTGCGCGTAGCCTTTGGCGGTATCGACGTCGTCAAGGGTATCGACTTCTCCATCGCCAGCGGAGAGAAACTTGCATTGGTCGGGGAATCGGGCTCTGGCAAAACCGTTACCGCGCTGAGCCTACTCGGCCTGGCCACCAACGCCCATTGCCGTGGAACCGCCCGGTTCGCCGGGAATGCGGGCAGTGTCGATCTGCTGGGATTGCCAGAGCCGGATCTGCGCACGATCCGTGGGCGCGACATCGCCATGATCTTCCAAGAGCCGATGACCGCGCTCAACCCGCTGTTTCCGGTCGGGAACCAGATCGCCGAGGTGCTTCAGCTCAAGCAGGGCCTGGACAAGCACGCATGCGCGAAAGCGGTGGTCGACCTGCTGGCCAGCACCGGCATTCCTGAACCGGCGCGCCGGGCCCAGGCGCTTCCGCATCAGCTCTCGGGTGGTCAGCGGCAACGCGCCATGATCGCGATGGCACTGGCCTGCAAGCCCAAGCTGCTGTTGGCCGATGAGCCCACGACGGCCCTCGATGTCACGGTGCGAGCCCAGATTCTGGAACTGCTGGCCGATTTGCAGCGCGAATACGGCATGGCGGTGCTGATGATCACGCACGACCTGAACCTGGTTCGCAAGTTCGCCGACCGGCTGGCAGTGATGGAGAACGGCATTTTGGTCGAACACGGCACAGTCCAGGCCGTGTTTGCCAGTCCGCAACATGCCTATACCCGCAAGTTGATCGATAGTCGGCCCAAGCGCGATGTCGCCGATCTTGGGCCCGAGGCGCCAACAGAGGGTCCGCCGCTGCTTCAAGCCAGTGACGTCTCGGTAACCTATCCGGTACCGATTCCCGGGCTGCGTGGCTGGTTTCGCAAAGGCGCATTCTTGGCGGTCAAGGGCGCAACGTTCACCATCACGCCGGGCCGAACACTGGGCGTGATCGGCGAGTCTGGCTCCGGCAAGTCCACACTGGCACTCGCGGCTCTGGGGCTGCAGCCGTACGGCGGCGATCTGCAGGTCAACGGGCAGCCGTGGGGGCGCGGCAAGTTGTCGGACAAGGCCTTGCGGCGCAGCGTGCAGGTGGTGTTCCAGGATCCTTTTTCGTCATTGTCGCCGCGCATGACGGTGGAGGAGATTGTCGGCGAGGGTTTGCTTGTGCACCAGTCTTCGATGTCCAGGGCCGAACGCCAGCAGCGGGTGCTGCGGGCACTGGCGGAGGTCGGACTGCAGGAACATCAGTTTCCCAATCTGCTGAGCCGCTATCCGCATGAGTTTTCCGGCGGGCAGCGCCAACGGCTGGCGGTGGCCCGCGCCCTGATCGTCGAGCCGACTCTTCTCGTGCTTGACGAGCCCACCAGTGCGCTGGACGTGACAATCCAGCAGCAGGTTTTGCGGCTTTTGCAGGGTCTGCAGCGCGAGCGTCAACTCAGCTATCTGCTGATCACCCATGACGTGGACGTGATCCGTGCCATGGCCCACGACGTGCTGGTCATGAAGGACGGCGAGATCGTCGAATCCGGCCCGGTGGCACAGGTGCTGGATGCTCCGCGCCATCCCTACACCCAGGCATTGGTGGCTTCGGTGACCTGATTCGTGCGCCAGCGGACCTGCCGCAGGCCCGATTTCGCGGTGCCGTGACCACGTATACAGGGGGTCCAGGGGTGGTAACACGCCATATTTTGCAGTAGAATCCTTGCTTCACGACCAAACGGGCGGGTTTTCACCGCCCGTTTTTTTTGGTCGGGCAGATTGTGTGCAGGGAACACGGACTGAGGATGTAGGTCGAATGGCGTTGCAGCAGCTTGTCGAGCAGACAGTGATCGGGCTGGGTTACGAGCTGGTCGAGATCGAGCGGCTGGCAGGTGGTCTGTTGCGCATCACGATCGATTTGCCGTGGTCCCCAGATGATGCAGAGGCAGTCACCGGCCCGGCGCAGCCGCTGTTCATCACGGTCGAGGATTGCGAGAAGGTCACCCGCCAGCTGCAGTTTGCGCTGGAGGTCGATGGCGTTGAATACCAGCGACTCGAGGTGTCATCACCCGGTATCGACCGGCTGCTGCGCGGAGAGCGTGATCTGGAGCGTTTTCAGGGCTGCGAGGTCGACATCACGCTCAAGGCGGCTGTTGGAGCCGCGGCGCAGGGCCAGGTGAATGCGAATCGCAAGAAGTTTCGCGGCACGCTCGAACGGGTTGCGGCCGCAGAGGGCAGCCCGGCGGGTTGGCAGCTGGTCTGGAGGGATGCGCCCAAGGTCAAGCCGGGCCAGCGGGTGAGCAGGCATCGTGTACCGGCGCCGGTGCACGCGCTCGGCTTCGTACTCGACGAGGTGCGTGAGGCGCGCCTGGCGCCGCTGGTGAGTTTCAAGGGCCGTGGCGCTGCCACGGGTTCGGTCGAGGGGTGAGCGGGGACGCTGCCGCACGGGTGCGGCGGGTTCGGGGTTCGGCGCAAGTCGGCCAGTTGGCTCTGGTGTGGATTGAAACGGGAGTGGAGTGACATGAATCGCGAAATGTTGATGTTGGTTGAAGCCATCTCGCGCGAGAAAAGCGTCGAGCGTGACGTCGTGTTTGCGGCTGTCGAGGCTGCGTTGGCACAGGCAACCAAGAAGCTCTATTCGGGCGAAGTGGACATCCGCGTGGCAGTCGACCGGGACACCGGCGCCTACGAGACGTTCCGTCGCTGGCACGTGGTTCCGAACGAAGCCGGGCTGCAACTGCCTGACCAGGAGATCCTGCATTTTGAAGCGCAGGAGCAGATTGCCGACGTCGAGGTCGATGAATACATCGAGGAGTCGGTGGATTCCTTGCCCATCGGCCGTATCGGCGCGATGGCAGCCAAGCAGGTCATCTTGCAGAAGATCCGCGACGCCGAGCGAGAAATGCTGCTCAACGACTTCATGTCGCGCGGCGAGAGGATCTTTGTCGGCACCGTCAAGCGGATGGACAAGGGTGACATCATTGTCGAGAGCGGCCGTGTCGAGGGTCGGTTGCGTCGCAGCGAGATGATTCCCAAGGAAAACCTGCGCACCGGTGACCGGGTGCGCGCCATGATCATGGAGGTCGATCTGACATTGCGCGGCGCCCCCATCATCCTGTCGCGCTCGGCGCCGGAATTCATGATGGAATTGTTCCGCACCGAGGTGCCGGAGATCGAGCAGGGTCTGCTGGAGATCAAGTCCTGTGCCCGGGATCCGGGTTCCCGCGCCAAGATTGCCGTGCTGTCGCATGACAAACGGGTAGACCCGATCGGGACCTGTGTTGGTGTGCGCGGCACCCGCGTCAACGGGGTCACGAACGAACTTGCCGGTGAACGCGTCGACATCGTGCTGTGGAGCGACGATCCGGCACAGTTTGTGATCGGTGCGCTGGCGCCGGCCAACGTGTCGTCGATCGTCGTGGACGAGGAGCGCCATGCGATGGACGTGGTCGTGGACGAGGAGAACCTGGCGATCGCGATCGGCCGCGGCGGGCAGAACGTGCGTCTGGCGTCCGAGTTGACCGGCTGGAAGATCAACATCATGGACGCAAACGAGTCGGCCCAGAAGCTGGCCGACGAGACTGATTCCGGGCGACGCCTGTTCATGGAAAAGCTTGATGTGGATGAGGAAATTGCCGACATCCTGATCGCTGAAGGATTCACCAGTCTGGAGGAAGTGGCTTATGTGCCGCTGCAGGAAATGCTCGAGATCGAGAGCTTCGATGAAGACACGGTGCACGAACTGCGCACCCGCGCCAAGGACGCACTGTTGACGATGGAAATCGCCCACGAGGAAAATGTCGATGCGGTGTCGCAGGACCTGCGCGAACTCGAAGGCCTGACCACCGAGTTGATAGGCAAGTTGGCCGACAGCGGTGTTCACTCCCTGGATGACCTGGCCGATCTGGCCGTCGATGAACTCACTGAAATCACCGGCCAGTCCGAGGACGAGGCCAAGGCAATGATCATGAAGGCGCGTGAACACTGGTTCATCGATGAAGCCGCCTCGCAAGAGTGATGGTCATGCAACAACAGATTCAGTGATGGCTAACATTTGCCCGTAGCGCTTGTTATGCCGAATAAAAGGTAGCACAACATATGTCCAGTACGACAGTCGCCGAGTTCGCCAGCGAACTCAAGAAATCCACCGCAACGCTGCTTGAGCAACTCAAGGCCGCCGGCGTGCCCAAGGCTCAAGCGACGGATCCCGTGACCGAGGCAGACAAGCACAGCCTGCTGAATTATCTGCATATCAGCCACGGCACGTCCATGGCCGAGCGCAAGAAGATCACCCTGGTCAAGAAGCAAACGACCGAAATCAAGCAAGCTGACGCTTCCGGCAAGGCGCGCACGATCCAGGTGGAAGTGCGCAAGAAGCGTACCTTCATCCGGCGCGACGAGGGTGTCGAGGCTGTGGTCGAAGTCCCGGTCGAAGCCTCGGCGGCGGTTGAGCCGACGAAACCGGTCGTCGACAACGCAGAACTGGCAAGGCGCGAGGAAGAGGCGCGCCGCCAGGCCGAACTGATTCGTCGCCAGGAGGAAGACCTGGCCGAGAAACGACGTCAGCGCGAGGAACAGGAAGCCAAGGCGCGTGCCGCTTCCGAGGCAGCGGCCGCGAATGCCGCCGCCGCCAGCCAGAAGGCGCTGGCCGAAGTGTCCGAAGGCACGCCGGATGACCGCGCGGCAGAAGAGGCCGCCGCCAAGACGGCGGAGAAGGCACGTGCCGACGCCAAGCAGAAAGCGGCAGCCCAGACCAAGGCGCGCGCCGACGAAGAGTCCGCGCGTGCCGCCGATCTGAGTGAGCGCCGGCGCAAGGCCGAGGCCGAGGCCGCTGCCATTCGCGAGATGATGGCCACGCCCAAGACGGTGCAGGTGGCCAAGAAGCCGGAAGAGCCCAAGCCGGTTGTTGCCAAGGGAACCTTGCACAAGCCGGCCGTCGGCAGTGCCGTGGCGCGCGCCAAGCCCGGTGCCTCCACCAGTCCCGGCGCGGGTGCAGCACCGGGCGCTGGCAAGGAAGTCAAATCGGCCAAGCTCTCCAGCAGTTGGGCTGGCGATCCGTCCAAGAAAAAGGCGATCCCCACCCGTGGCGACACCGGTGGTGGCCGTGGCAACTGGCGCGGAGGCCCGCGTGGGCGCCGCGGCAGCCATGACCGTAGCCACGGCGATGACCGCATGCAATCGGCGCCGGTAGAGTTCCGGGTGCTCGAGGTCCATGTGCCCGAGACCATCACTGTGTCCGAACTGGCCCACAAGATGGCGATCAAGGCCTCCGAGGTGATCAAGCACCTGATGAAACTGGGCCAGATGGTGACCATGAATCAACCACTGGATCAGGACACAGCGATGATCGTGGTCGAGGAGATGGGGCACACCGCCGTCGTTGCCGCACTGGACGATCCGGAGGCCTTCACCGACGAGGAATCGGGGCAGACCGAAGGCGAGGCTTTGCCGCGCGCTCCGGTGGTCACCGTCATGGGTCACGTCGACCATGGCAAGACTTCCTTGCTCGACTACATCCGCACCGCCAAGGTGGCAGCGGGGGAGGCCGGCGGTATCACCCAGCACATCGGTGCTTACCATGTGCAGACGCCGCGCGGCATGATTTCGTTCCTGGACACGCCGGGACACGAGGCTTTCACTGCGATGCGTGCACGTGGCGCCAAGGCCACCGACATCGTGATCCTGGTGGTTGCAGCGGACGACGGAGTCATGCCGCAGACCCGAGAGGCCATCAAGCATGCCAAGGCCGCCAACGTGCCGTTGGTGGTGGCGATCAACAAGATCGACAAACCCGGTGCCAATCCGGAACGGGTCAAGAACGAGTTGGTGTCCGAAGAAGTCATTCCCGAGGAGCTGGGTGGAAATTCGCCGTTCGTGCCGGTGTCTGCCAAGACGGGCGAGGGCATCGATGCGTTGCTCGAGCAGGTCCTCCTGCAGGCGGAGGTGCTCGAGCTCAAGGCGCCGGTCGAGGCCATGGCCAAGGGTCTGGTCATCGAGGCACGGCTGGACAAGGGCCGCGGCCCGGTGGCCACCGTGCTGGTTCAGTCCGGCACGTTGCAGGCCGGCGACATCGTGCTGGCCGGTTCGACCTACGGCAAGGTCCGCGCGATGCTCGATGAAAACGGCAAGGCGGTGAAGAGTGCCGGTCCTTCGATTCCGGTCGAGATCCAGGGCCTGACCGAGGTGCCGCAGGCTGGCGACGAGTTCATGGTGCTGCCGGACGAGCGCCGCGCCCGCGAGATCGCGACATACCGCGCGGGCCGTTTCCGCAACACCAAGCTCGCCAAGCAGCAAGCTGCCAAGCTGGAGAACATCTTCACCGACATGACGGCGGGCGAAGTCAAGACCGTGCCCATCATCGTCAAGGCGGATGTGCAGGGTTCGCAAGAGGCGCTGGCGCAAAGCCTGGTCAAGCTCTCGACCGACGAGATCAAGGTGCAAATGGTCTATGCCGCCGTCGGTGGCGTGACCGAATCCGACGTCAATCTGGCCATTGCCTCCAAGGCGGTCATCATCGGCTTCAATACCCGGGCCGACGCCGGCGCGCGCAAGCTCGCCGAGGGTAACGGTGTCGACATCCGCTACTACAACATCATCTACGATGCCGTTGATGATCTGAAGGCGGCGATGTCGGGCATGCTGACGCCGGACAAGAAGGAGGAAGTCATCGGTACCGCCGAGATCCGCCAGGTGTTCAAGGTCAGCAAGATCGGCTCGATTGCCGGCTGCATGGTCACCTCGGGTGTGGTTCGGCGCAATGCACGCCTGCGTCTGCTGCGCGACAACACGGTCATCTTCACCGGCGAGCTCGATTCGCTCAAGCGCTTCAAGGACGACGCACGCGAGGTCAAGGAGAGCTTCGAGTGTGGCCTGAACATCAAGAACTACAACGACATCCAGGAGAACGACCAGCTGGAATTCTTCGAGATTCGCGAAGTGGCGCGTACCTTGTAACGCCATCCTGGTGCCGTGGTCCGCAAATCCGCAACCCCCAACCGCGCCTTCAAGGTGGCCGATCAGATCCAGCGTGATCTGACGGAGCTGATCGCGCGCGAGTTGAAGGATCCGCGGGTGGGCATGGTCACCATCCAGGCGGTGGAGGTCACGCCCGACTATGCGCATGCCAAGGTATTCTTCAGCTTGTTGCAGGGTGACCCCGAGGAAACCCAGGTAGGCCTGAACCAGGCTGCCGGTTTCCTGCGCGCGGGCCTGTTCAAGCGCTTGCACATTCACACCGTGCCCACGCTGCATTTCTTGTTCGACCGCACCACTGAACGGGCCGCCGACATGAACGCACTCATCGCGCAGGCTGTCGCCTCGCGTTCCAAGAACGAGGACTGAACAATCGGGGTCAGATTCCAATTGTCGTGATTGGGCGCTGGCCGGCAGAGCCAGCGTATGGGAAACAGATCAGACAATATGGAGCAGAAGCAGCGGGTGCAGCGTCGGGCCGTGCATGGCATGGTGCTGCTTGACAAGCCGCTGGGCCTGTCGAGCAATCAGGCGTTGCAAAAGGCCAAATGGCTGCTGCGCGCCGAGAAAGCCGGCCACACCGGCACACTCGATCCGCTGGCCAGCGGCGTGTTGCCGCTGTGTTTTGGTGCTGCGACCAAATTCAGCCAGTTGCACCTGGACGCCGACAAGACCTATGACGCTGTCGCGCTTCTTGGCATCACCACCAGCACTGGCGACGCCGAGGGTGCAAGAGTGTCGGAGCGGCCGGTCGTCGTCGATGCGCAAGCGGTGCAGAGGGTACAAGCCCAGTTCACCGGCCCGATTGTGCAGACACCACCGATGCACAGTGCGCTGAAGAAGGATGGCAAACCGTTGTACGAATACGCCCGCGCCGGCATCGAGGTTGAGCGCGAACCGCGCAACGTGACCATCCACGCGCTGCAGCTGGTGCTGCACGAACAGGACGGCGTGGCGTCACTGCACATGCGGGTGCGCTGCAGCAAGGGCAGCTACATCCGCACGCTGGCGCAGGACATCGGAGAAGCGCTGGGATGCGGCGCCCACCTGAGTGGGTTGCGCCGTATCGAGACCGGCGGGTTCCTGTTGGACGATTGCGTCACGCTGGAGGCCCTCGAGCAGATGTCCGAGTCCGATCGGCTGTTGCAAATGCGTCCGGTCGAGACGCTGCTGCGCGATCATGTGCCGGTCACGCTGTTGGCGCCTGATGCAGGGCGATTTCTCAGCGGCGTACGCCGCCGCGGCGCCTGGCTCGACAACCCGCGCGTGGCGGTGTTCGGCCAGTCACCCCATGCCTTGCTTGGCACCGCCCACGTGCGTGCCGGCGAATTGATACCTGACCGCCTGCTGAGTCCGCTTGAGATCGAGCAAACCCTGGCCGGCCACTGAATTTCCAGACTCGTTTTCCGAAAGACCACCATGAGCTACAAACAGATTCGCAACATCGCCATCATTGCCCACGTCGACCACGGCAAGACCACGCTGGTCGACATGCTTCTGCGCCAGAGCGGAACCTTCCGCGCCAACGAGAAAGTCGCCGAACGGGTGATGGACAGCAACGACCTGGAGAAGGAACGCGGCATCACCATCCTGGCCAAGAACTGCGCGGTGGACTGGAAGGACACCCACATCAACATCGTCGACACGCCCGGTCACGCCGACTTTGGTGGCGAGGTCGAGCGCGCGTTGTCCATGGTCGACGGCGTGATGCTGCTGATCGACGCGGTCGAAGGCCCGATGCCACAGACCCGCTTCGTGACCAAGAAGGCGCTGGCGCTGGGCCTAAAGCCCATCGTCGTCGTGAACAAGGTGGATCGCCCGGGTGCACGCCCGGACTACGTCATCAACGCCGCGTTCGACCTGTTCGACAAGCTGGGCGCGACCGAAGAGCAGCTCGACTTTCCGGTCGTCTATGCGTCTGGCCTGAACGGTTGGGCGTCGATGGAGGCGGGCGAGTCCGGCGAGCAATGGGGCAAGGATCTGGCACCGCTGTTCGACACCGTGTTGTCGCATGTGCCGGCGAACAAGGGTGACCCGGCCGCGCCGCTGCAGTTGCAGATCAGCTCGCTGGACTACTCGACCTACGTCGGACGGATCGGCGTGGGCCGGATCAGCCAGGGCACGCTGCGTGTAAACCAGGACGTGGTGGTGATGGAGGGCGCGGACGGCGCGGCGAGCAAGGCGCGGGTGCAGCAGATCCTCAAGTTCGAAGGCCTGGAGCGGGTCGCAGCCACGGACGCCGGCCCTGGCGACATCGTGCTGGTCAGCGGCATCGAGCAGGTGGGCATCGGCGTTACGATCACGGACCCCGTCAGCCCGGCGCCGCTTCCCATGCTCATGATCGACGAGCCGACGCTGACGATGAACTTCTGCGTCAACAACTCGCCGCTGGCCGGCCGCGAAGGCAAGTTCGTCACCAGCCGCCAGCTGCGCGACCGGCTCGACCGGGAGTTGCAGGCCAACGTCGCACTGCGCGTGAACGACACTGCAGAAGAGGGTATCTACGAAGTCAGCGGCCGTGGCGAACTGCACCTGACGATTCTGCTGGAGAACATGCGCCGTGAAGGTTACGAGCTGGCCGTGTCCAAGCCGCGCGTCGTGTTCAAGACCGTCAATGGCGAGAAACACGAGCCGATCGAGATGCTGACGGTGGACATCGAGGAGGGACACCAGGGCGGCGTGATGCAGGCACTGGGCCTGCGCAAGGGTGACCTGGTCAACATGGAACCGGACGGTCGCGGCCGCGTGCGGCTGGAGTACCGTATTCCAGCGCGCGGACTGATCGGCTTCCAGAACGAGTTCCTGAACCTGACCCGCGGCACCGGTCTGGCCAGCAACATCTTTGATGGCTATGAGGCGTATCGCGGCGACATCGAGAGCCGCAAGAACGGCGTGTTGATCAGCATGGACGACGGCGAGATCGTGACGTATGCGCTGGGCAAGCTCGATGACCGCGGGCGCATGTTCGTCAAGGCCGGAGACCCGGTGTACGAAGGCATGGTCGTCGGTATCCACAGTCGCGACAACGACCTGATTGTGAATGCGGTGCGCATGAAGCAGCTGACCAACTTCCGCGTCAGCGGCAAGGAAGACGCGATCAAGATCACGCCGCCGATCCAGCTCACGCTGGAATACGCGGTCGAATTTATCGAGGAAGACGAAC
Source organism: Burkholderiales bacterium (assembly GCA_038247175.1). GTDB lineage: Bacteria > Pseudomonadota > Gammaproteobacteria > Burkholderiales > Burkholderiaceae_C > CAISIP01. The sequence goes on from JBBRVD010000050.1 coordinate 17,842, forward strand.
TGGTCGAGATCACGCCCAAGAGCATCCGGTTGCGCAAGCGCTACCTGAAGGAGCACGAGCGCAAGAAGGCGAGCCGCGAATCCGCTTGATCGCCGGGCGAGTCCGGCTCATGCTGAAGCCGCGCCATGAGCGGCGCCATGAGCGGCGCCGTCCGTGGGGGCTGACCAAGGCGCAGCCCATGAGGCTTGCAGACTATTTGTGGCGCGTCTTCATGGCGCGCTCGACTTCGCGCTTGCCTTCGCGATCCTTGATCGTGTCGCGCTTGTCGTGTTCGGCCTTGCCCTTGGCCAGCGCGATATCGCACTTGACCTTGCCGGCTTTCCAGTGCAGGTTGATCGGCACCAGGGTGTATCCTTTTTGTTCCACCTTGCCGACCAGTCGTTTGATCTCTTCCTTGTGCATCAACAACTTCTTGGTGCGCACCTTGTCCGGGCTGACGTGGGTCGAGGCCGTCCCCAGCGGATTGATCTGGCAGCCGATCAGGAACAACTCTCCTTCGCGGATCACGACGTAACCGTCGGTCAGCTGCACCTTGCCGGCGCGCAGCGACTTGACCTCCCAGCCCTCGAGCACCAGGCCCGCCTCGAATCGCTCCTCGAAGAAGTAGTTGTAAGCCGCCTTCTTGTTGTCGGCGATGCGGGACGGTTTTGGTGCGGTGGAATCAGTTTTCTTTGCCATGGGTGCAAGATGGGGTTGTCAATCATGCGAACAAGGCGTGTCTACAATCCTGCGCAGTCCCCCATTCTATGAAAACAGTCCATAAGTCGGTCCTGATCTGGTACTGCGCACAGGAAATGTATGCGCTGGTGACCGATGTGCCGTCCTACCCGCAGTTCCTTCCCTGGTGCGATCATGCCGATGTGCTCGAGGAGCATGATGACGGCATGACGGCCGAAGTCGGCATCGCCATCGGCGGCGTGCGCCAGGCCTTCACGACCCGCAACCGGCACACGGTCGATCGCGCAGTGGACCTTCAATTGGTCAACGGGCCGTTCTCCCGGCTCGAGGGTCATTGGCGCTTCATACCGCTCGGTGATGGCACGGAACGTGCCTGCCGGGTCGAACTGAAACTGAACTACGGCTTCGACAACGCCACGTTGGGCCGGCTGGTCGGGCCGGTGTTCGACCGCATCGCCTCCAGTCTGGTCGATGCCTTCGTCAAACGGGCGCAGCAGGTTTACGGGGACTGATTCCATGCTGATCCGTGTCACGCTGGTGCTCTCGCCGGGGCCGCGCAAGGTTCAGGAGGAGGCGTTGAGTCTGGCGGCTGGCTGCACCGTACTGCAAGCGTTGCAGTCCAGCGCCATGCTGGCCAAGCACGGTGTCGTGGCGGGTCCCGGACTGGAGTGCGGCGTCTGGGGCCGCAAGGTCGACGGCGCGCACGTTTTGTCGGATGGCGACCGGCTGGAGTTGTATCGCCCGTTGCGGGTCGATCCCAAGGTGGCTCGGCGGGCGCGTTTCGCCGCGCAGGGCGCGGGCGCAGCCGGGTTGTTTGCGCGGCGGCGCGCGGGGGCCAAGCAGGGGTATTGAGCGCGAGCCGGTTGCAGGGCGCCATGCCCGCCAGCTGGCCTATTTGCAGTTGATTTCGATCGCGGACCGGATCTTCTTCTGTTCCGCGGCCCGGGCAGCGTCGTCGAGAATGTCTCGCTCGCCTTTGGCGTTGGTGATCGACACCCGCACACCGGAGTCCATGACCGTCTGGTTCGCTCGGGCCTTGTCGCAGTTCGTCGCCTTCACCTTTGCCAGCCCGTCGGCCTCGGCCTTCAACTTGGCTTGTACCTCCGCTTCCGCCTTCTTCTTGCGCTCGAGCAGGTACTGATCTTCTTCGTCGATCTTCGGTGTGGCCGGCCCGGCAGTCGCGGCTGGCGCGGCCTTGCCCACTGGCTGGGTCGGCACGTTAGCCGCCGCTGCGGCTTGATGGGGCTGCTTGAGGATGTTCTTGACCGGTATGTCGGACGGCGGTGGCTGGTCACTGAAGACCTTGCGGCCGCTCTTGTCCAGCCATTGCCATTGCGCCTGGGCCGCAACGCCGATCAGACACATGGCGCACACGAATAGGGTTCGGATCCGTCTCATCATGCGTGGCAGTTTACGCCCATGTGGGCCTTCTTGGGCTTCTGTGACGGGTACAATTCCCCATTTGGAGCCTTCACATGCGCCTGCTAGGCAAAGCGCTCACCTTCGACGACGTGTTGCTGGTGCCAGCGTTCTCCCAAGTCCTGCCCAAGGACACATCCCTCTCCACTTCCTTTTCACGCAACATCCAGCTTAATCTACCGCTGGTTTCCGCCGCCATGGACACCGTGACCGAAGCCCGGTTGGCGATCGCGATCGCGCAGGAAGGCGGCATCGGCATCGTACACAAGAACCTCTCGGCCAAGGACCAGGCAGCGCAGGTATCCAAGGTCAAGCGTTACGAGTCCGGTGTGCTGCGCGATCCGGTCGTGATCACTCCCTCCCATACCGTGCGTCAGGTGATCGACCTGTCCGAGCAGTTGGGCGTCTCCGGTTTTCCGGTCTGCGACGGCGGCAAGGTGGTCGGTATCGTCACTGGCCGCGATCTGCGCTTCGAGACCCGTTACGACGCCCCGGTCAGCTCCATCATGACGCCGCGCGACAAGCTGGTCACGGTGCCTGACGGCACCACTTTGGAAGAGGCCAAGTCGCTGCTGAACAAGTTCAAGCTAGAGCGCCTGCTGGTCGTCAATGACGCGTTCGAGCTCAAGGGCTTGATCACCGTCAAAGACATCACCAAGCAGACCAGCTTTCCGAATGCCGCGCGCGACGCGCTGGGCAAGCTGCGTGTGGGCGCGGCGGTCGGCGTGGGCGAGGGCACCGAAGAGCGCGTCGAGGCGCTGGTGCGCGCCGGTGTCGACGCCATCGTCGTTGATACGGCCCATGGCCACAGTCAGGGCGTCATCGACCGGGTGCGCTGGGTCAAGAGGAACTATCCACAGGTCGATGTGGTTGGCGGCAATATTGCGACTGGCGCTGCCGCATTGGCGCTGGTCGAGGCGGGCGCCGACGCGGTCAAGGTCGGCATCGGCCCAGGTTCGATCTGCACCACCCGCATCGTGGCTGGTGTCGGCGTGCCGCAAATCATGGCGGTGGACAGCGTGGCTGCGGCGCTCAAGGGCAGTGGCGTTCCGCTGATAGCCGATGGTGGCATCCGCTACAGCGGCGACATCGCCAAGGCCATTGCCGCCGGTGCCAGCACGGTGATGATGGGCGGCATGTTCGCCGGCACCGAGGAGGCACCGGGCGAAATCATTCTGTACCAGGGCCGCAGCTACAAGAGTTACCGCGGCATGGGCTCGATCGGTGCCATGCAGCAAGGCAGCGCTGACCGTTACTTCCAGGAAGCCACCACCGGTAATCCTAACGCCGACAAGCTGGTGCCAGAGGGTATCGAAGGCCGGGTTCCGTACAAGGGATCGATGATCGCCATCGTTTACCAGATGTCGGGCGGTCTGCGCGCCAGCATGGGATATTGCGGCTGCCCGACGATCGCCGACATGCAGAACAAGGCCGAGTTTGTCGAGATCACCACCGCCGGCATCCGCGAGAGCCATGTGCACGACGTACAGATCACCAAGGAAGCGCCGAACTACCGGGCGGATTGAGATGGCCCCCACGCTTGTCACTGCGTGTACTGCGCTGCCCCCCGAGGGGGCTGATTTCCCTTGGGGCGGCCCGGCGGGAAATCGGGCCCCCACGCTTGTCACTGCGTGTACTGCGCTGCGCCCCCGAGGGGGCTGATCTTCCTTGGGGCGGCCGGGCGAAAGATTGGGTCTGCGCGACGGCCTGCCGGGCGCATCACACGGGAAACCATCTCATGAACCACCAGAAAATCCTGATCCTCGATTTCGGCTCACAGCTTACGCAGCTGATTGCGCGGCGTATCCGCGAAGCCCATGTGTTTTGCGAGGTCGTGCCTTGCGACGTCGGCAATGACTGGGTGCGTGAATACGCGCGCGACGGCAACCTCAAAGGCGTCATCCTCTCGGGCAGCCACGCCAGCACGTATGAAGCCCATGAGTTGCGCGCGCCGCACGTGGTGTTCGAACTCGGCATCCCGGTGCTGGGTATCTGTTACGGCATGTTCACGATGGCCGTGCAGCTGGGCGGCGTCGTGGCGCCCAGCTCTCAGCGCGAATTCGGCCATGCCGATGTGCGTGCCCATGGCCATACCCAGTTGCTCGACGGCATTCAGGATTACGCCACGCCCATGGGCCATGGCATGCTGCAGGTGTGGATGAGCCATGGCGACAAGGTCACCGAGATGCCACCGGGTTTCCACCTGATGGCCAGCACCGACAGCTGCCCGGTCGCCGGCATGGCTGACGAGGAACGCCGCTTCTATGGCGTGCAGTTCCACCCGGAGGTCACTCACACCAAGCGCGGCGCGGCAATCCTGGAGCGTTTCGTGCTCGACATCTGCGGCACCCGCGCC
>JBBRVD010000051.1:0-21565 GCA_038247175.1 Burkholderiales bacterium
AGCTGGTTGGCGGCCCATCTGGGCACGGCCCGTATCGTGCTGGGCACCCGGATGGCGGTGTTTGCATCCATGCCGACGCTGCGGCTGATCGTGGTCGACGAGGAACACGATCCGAGTTACAAGCAACAGGAGGGCGCGCGGTATTCCGCACGCGACCTGGCCATCTACCGCGGCCAGCTGGAGCACGCCAAGGTGATCCTGGGCTCGGCCACGCCGTCGCTGGAGAGCTGGCACCACAGCCGGCCTCGCGCCGAGGGCGGGCGTTACACCCGACTGCACATGCCCAGCCGGGTTGGCGACCAGTCGCGTCTGCCGCTGGTGCGGCGCGTCGACATGAACCACCAGCCGCGGCGAGCGGTGATTGCGCCGCCGCTGTTGGAGGCGATCCGCCAGCGTGTGGCCGCCGGCGAACAGAGCCTGGTGTTCCTGAACCGGCGCGGTTATGCGCCAGTGCTGCAATGTGGCTCGTGCGACTGGAAAAGCGCCTGCCCCCATTGCAGCGCCTATCGGGTGTTCCACAAGATCGACCGCAGTCTGCGTTGCCACCACTGCGGCTTTGCGGAACCGGTGCCACGCGCCTGCCCGCAGTGCGGCAACCTGGACATCGCCCCGGTCGGCCGCGGCACCGAGCGGCTGCAGGAACACCTGGCCGAATTGCTCGCCGATCTGCGGCGGCCCGGCTCGCAGACGCCCGATGCGCCGCTGGGCAGCCCGGTGCTTGTGGCGCGCATCGACGCCGACAGCACCCGGCGGGCCGGCAGTTTGCAGTCCCAGCTGGCCCAGGTGCACTCAGGCGAGGTCGATGTGCTGGTGGGCACCCAGATGGTTGCCAAGGGGCACGACTTTCGGCGCATCACGCTCGTGGCAGCCATCAACGCCGACAACGCCTTGTTCTCGAGCGATTTCCGCGCGCCCGAGCGGCTGTTCAGCCTGCTGATGCAGGCCGCCGGCCGCGCCGGCCGCGATGCGGCAATCAGCGGCCACAGCGAGATGTGGATCCAGACCTTCCAGCCCAGGCATCCGCTGTTCGAGGCGCTCAAGCGCCACGACTACCCGGCCTTCGCCGAGCGACAGCTGCTGGACCGGGCCGGCGCCGGCCTGCCGCCGTTTTCGTTCCAGGCCCTGCTGCGGGCCGAGGCGCGCACCCAGGAGGCGGCACAGGCTTTCCTGGACGCGGCCAGCACGGCGGCGCAACGGCAACTGGCTGATCTCCCCGGCTTCGACCAGATCACGCTGTATCCAGCGGTACCGATGGCGGTGCAACGCGTGGCCAACGTCGAACGCACGCAAATGCTCGTGGAAAGCCCATCGCGCAAGGCACTTCAGACCTTTCTGACCGCCTGGCACGGCCTGCTGCACACGGTGCGCCAGGGCGAGGCCGGGCGCGGCCTGCTGCGCTGGGCCGTGGACGTGGATCCGCTGGCGATCTGAGCTGCATCCGGCTCGGCGGCGCCGATCGGACGCGCGGCTGGCACCAGTACCGACACTGGCGCTGTCAGATTGGCAGCGGCGCACCGCCGTGTTCGGCGACGAAGCGGTCGAACTGCGCAATCGGCAACGGCCGGCTGATCAGGTAACCCTGGCAGAGGTCGCAGCCATGTGCGGCCAGGAAATCGCGCTGACCCTGCAGCTCGACACCTTCAGCGATCACCGCCAGTCCCAGGCTCTGCCCCAGGGCGATGACGGTACGGGCGATCGCCGCGTCGTTGGCGTCGGTCAGTACCTCGCGCACGAAGGACTGGTCGATCTTGAGCTGGTCCAGCGGCAGGCGACGCAGGTAACTGAGCGACGAATACCCGGTACCGAAATCGTCCAGGGAAAACCCCACGCCCAGGTCCCGGATCTCGCGCATCTTGGCGATGATGGAATCCTGGTCGGATGCAAACATGCTCTCGGTGATCTCGAGCTTGAGCCGGGACGCGACGACACGATGGTGCGCGAGTGCGTGGCGGACCTTGTCGACGAAATCGGCTTGTCGGAACTGGTGCACACTGACATTGATTGCCAGTGTCAACCCCGCGGTCTGCGGCTGCAAGGCCCACAGCGCGAGCTGGGCACTGGCGCGTTGCAGCACCCATTCACCAAGATCGACGATCAGACCGGACTGTTCGGCCACCGGAATGAACTCGCCTGGCGACACCGGGCCCCGTTCGGGATGGGTCCAGCGCAGCAAGGCCTCGGCACCCACGACCTGGTCACCGGGACCGACCTGGGGCTGGTAATGCAGCTCTAGCGCATTGCGCAGCAGGCTCTGGCGCAGGTCGACCTCCAGTGCGGCACGGGCTTCGACGGCGGCCTGCATCTCAGGGTCGAAAAACCGCACCGTGTTGCGCCCCGCTGCCTTGGCCTGGTACATCGCGACGTCGGATCGCTTGAGCACCTCCTCGATCGTTGTCGTTTCGATCCCGAACAACGATACGCCGATGCTGGTGCCGCTGCGGTGTTCGCGCCCGGAGATCTCGTAGGGCGCTTCCAGCTGCGCCAGCACTTTCTCCGCAACCTTGCGCGCATTGGCGACCGCGTCCGAATTGCTGGCACCGGCATCGTCGATCAGCACCACGAACTCGTCGCCACCCAGGCGCGCCACCGTGTCGACATCGCGTACGCAGGCACGCATGCGCAGCGCGACCTGCTGGAGCAGCAGGTCGCCCTTGTCGTGCCCCCAGGTGTCGTTGATCAACTTGAAATTGTCCAGATCGATCAGCAGCAAGGCGCCGACTCGTCGGCTGCGCTCGGCCACGCTCAGCGCATGTTCGAGCCGATCCTGCAACAAGCGGCGATTGGGAAGGTCGGTCAGGGGGTCGTAGAAGGCCAGGCGGCGGATTGCGCTCTTGGCGGTCTTGCGCCCGGTAATGTCGCGCGCCATGACGATGAAACGCGGTACATCGGCGGCGTCGACCTGCTTGCGCGCGACCGATAGCTCGTACCAGCGCGTTTGCTGCGCGAGCTCCAGCAAATACTGCTCACCTTGTGAAAAGCCGTCGATCTGGGCGATGCGCAAGGCCTCCATCGTGACCTCGGCCGCCTCTCGCGACAACACGTCGAAGACGGTGCGTCCGGCAAAGTCCTCGGCCGCGGCCGGCAACAGGCTGTCTGCCGGTGCGTAACAGCTGTGATAACGGCCCTGCAGGTCGATCTCGAAGATCGGATCGCGAATTGCCTCGACGGTCGAGCGCAGCTGATTCTGGGTCGCCAGCATTTCTGCCGTACGTTCGCGCATCAAGGCTTCGAGACCGGCCTTGTAGCGCCGCTGTTCGACCAGCAACTGGGCCAGGTAGGCCATCAGCAAGCTGGCCAGCACCATCGCGGCGGCGGATGGGGCAAGGCCCTGGCCCCGGCCCCATCCGCCGCTCGGCGCGAGATCGAGGTTCCAGGCGCCGTTGGGCACCTCCAGGCTCTGGCGCACCGGTTCAACCAGAGGGTTGGTATCGGAGGCAGCGATAACCTGGCGTTCGCCGCTGTCCGGCACCAGGCGCCACAGGCGAAAGGCGTATCCGCGCGCGCGCAGATCGGGCAACGCGGCGCTGCCCAGCAGATCCGGCAGCCGGATGGCAACATTCGAAAAGCCCCAGAACCGACGCTGGCCATCGGCTTCGGGCAGGTAGATCGGCAGGCGGCTGACCACTCCCAAACCGCCTTGCGCCAATTGCAGGGGACCGGCCAGCGTCAGGCGCCCGGTGTCCCGGGTGAATATCGCCTCGCGCCGCTGCTGCGGGTCGTTGAGCTGGTCGAAGCCGATCAGGTTCTCGTTACCCGCGACCGGCATCACATGCTGAATCACACCATCGGGGGACAACGATAACGCGAGTACACGAGAGCCGCCGCCGAGCAGTTGCAGCGCTGCTGCCTCGAAGTTGACGATCTGGCCATTGCCCTGATGCACCAGCGCGGCCAGTGCATGGTTGCTCGCCAGCAAACGCTCGACGCTGCGCTGCAACACCTGGGCCCGTTCGCGAGCGATCTGCGCCACTTCCTCGCGCTGCTGGCGCTGCTTCTGCTCCTGGTAGCGGACCAACAGGCCTGTTCCCAGCGCCAGCAGCAGCACGAACACCAGCGCTGCAATCGACCAGGACGGCCAAGCGCCAGCGCGCAATCGGCCCCGCTTGTCGACGATGGATCGCATGGCCGGCCTCAGCTCCGGTCCACCAGCAAGGCCACAGCTGCAGAAAACGTCAGGAACGCAGCGGTGGTGGAGACCAGGATGATGCGGGCGATCCGCCCGGTGTTGGCGCCGAAACGTTCGGCCAGCAGCGAGACGTTGCTGGCGCTGGGCAGCGCCGCCACCAGCACGATCACGGTCAAAGCGAACCGGTCGATGGCCACGCCAAGCTGGATCGCACCGATGCCCACCAGCAGCACCAGCACCGGATGCAGCACCAGCTTGATCAGCGCCACCGGCAGGTAGTCGCGCAGCGGCAGCGGATGGGCGCCTTCGGCCAGCTGGATCATCTGCGAGCGCGCCAGCACCGCACCGATGGTGAACAAGGCCACCGGCGAGGCCGCATCGGCCAGCAGGCCGACGGTCTGGTCGACCGGCGCCGGCAATTCGAGCTGGATCCAGGATGCCAGGGCTCCGAGCAGGATCGCCCAGGGCATGGGATTGACCATGACACCGCGCAACGCGTTGCGTGCGGCCACCGACACTCCGTGCATACCGGCGTCATCGAGCCGGGACAAGGCCACGCACAACGACGATGTCACCAGCAGGTCGACGACGATGGTCGCGATCGCCGGACCGGCGGCCGGGGCCCCAAGCAAGGCCACCAGCAACGGCACGCCCATGAAGCCGGTATTGGGGAATGCCGCCACCAGGGCGCCGAATGCCGCATCGTTCCAACCGATGCGCCGGTTCATGCTGACCGCCACGACAAAACCGACCAGCACCAGCGCGCACAGCAGGTAGGTGAAGAACACGGCCGGATCGAGCAATTGCGCCACCGGCGTGGTCGAGCCGAACCGATACAACATGCAGGGCAAGGCGAAATACAGCACAAAACTGTTGAGCCCGGGGATCGCGTCCAGCCGCAGCAGGCCCCGCCGCGCGGCCAGATACCCCGCCAGCACCAGCGCGAAAAACGGAAAAGTGACCAACAGAACTTGCAGCACGGCGGGATTGTCGCCCACGGCAAGCTGCGATCGTCGGTCGGTATGATCGGCTTGTACCCCGCTTTTCCCGTGTCTGCCAGTCCCGCATGTCTGCCGCGCCCCGCCCTCCCACCGGTCTGAACCTCGCCCAACAGGAAGCCGTCAACTACCTCCATGGCCCGTGCCTGGTGCTGGCGGGTGCCGGTTCGGGCAAGACGCGGGTCATCACGCACAAGATCGCACGGCTGATCCAGACCGGGCTGGAGCCCAAACGCATTGCGGCCATCACCTTCACCAACAAGGCGGCGGCCGAAATGCGCGATCGCACCAAAGCGCTGATAGGCCGGGCCGCTGGCGAGGTCGTGGTGTGCACCTTTCACGCGCTGGGCGTGCGCATGATGCGACAGGACGGAGCGGTGCTGGGCCTCAAGCCCCAGTTCTCGATCCTGGATACCGACGACGTGACCAGCATCCTGAAAGACTGCGGCGGCAGCACCGACGCCGCCACGGCACGGCAATGGCAGTGGGCGATCAGCCGCTGGAAGAACATGGGGCTGAACGCGGCACAGGCCGATGCCCAGGCGGCGGACGACAGCGAACGCATCACCGCACGCATCATGGCGCGCTACGACGAGCGCCTCGCCGCCTACCAGAGCGTGGACTTTGACGACCTGATCTCGCTGCCGCTCAAGCTACTGCAGGAACATGAAACGGTGCGCCGGAAATGGCAGACTGCGCTCGGGCATATCCTGGTCGACGAATACCAGGACACGAATGCCACCCAGTACAGCTTGCTCAAGCTGCTGGTGGGCGGCGCGCGAAGCGACCAGGCGCGGTTCACCGCGGTCGGCGATGACGACCAGTCGATCTACGGCTGGCGCGGCGCCACACTGGACAACCTGCGCCAATTGCCGGTGGATTTCCCGAACCTCAAGGTCGTCAAGCTGGAGCAGAACTACCGCTCGACGTCGGCCATCCTGCGCGCGGCGAACAATGTGATCGGACCCAATCCCAAGCTGTTCCCGAAAAACCTGTGGAGCGACCTGGGCGAAGGCGAGCCGGTTCGGATCATCGACGCCGACCATGAAGAACACGAGGCCGAACGCGCGGTGGCGCGCATTCAGAGTCTGCGCGCTGGTACCACGACAACCGCCACTGGCCAACCGCAGAGCCTGGAGCTGCGCGATTTTGCCGTGCTGTACCGCGCCAATTACCAGGCCCGGGTGTTCGAGCAGGCCTTGCGCAAGGCGCAGATCCCGTACAAGGTCTCGGGCGGCCAAAGTTTCTTCGATCGGGCCGAGATCCGGGACCTGTGCGCCTGGTTCCGGATCTGGGTCAACAACAACGACGATCCCGCCTTTCTGCGCGCAGTGACCACCCCCAAACGCGGCATCGGTCACCAGACGCTGGGCCAGCTCGGCGTGTTCGCGTCGCAATACAAGGTCAGCCTGTTCGAGGCACTGTTCCGCTCCAGCCTGGGCAGCGTGTTGCCCGCGCGGGCGGTCGGCAGCCTGCACGAGTTCGGCCGTTACGTGAACGACCTGCAATACCGCGCCCGCCGCACCAACGGAGCCGAGGCGGCGCGGGCCTTCCTGACCGACTGGCTGACCGAGATCGGTTACGAAAGACATTTGCACGATGGCGAGGACAGCGAAAAACTGGCGGCCGCGCGCTGGACCAATGTGCTCGACTTCTGCGACTGGATGGCCGCGCGTTGTGGTGGCCAGATCGACGATGCGGCTGGCGTCACGACTGCGGCCGAAACCAAGAGTCTGCTCGAGGTGGCGCAGACGATATCGCTGTTGTCAACCATCAGCGAACGCCAGAGCGACCAGAATGTGGTCACCTTGTCCACGCTGCACGCGGCCAAGGGCCTGGAGTGGCCGCATGTGATGCTGGTGGGCGTGACCGAAGGCCTGCTGCCGTTCAAGCTCGGCGACGACGACAACCCCACCGGCAAGGCGGACGGGCCGATGAGCGAGGGGCTGCTGCAACGCCTGCAGGAAGAACGCCGGCTGATGTACGTGGGCATCACCCGGGCCCAGAGCAGCCTGGCAGTGAGCTGGACCCGCAAGCGCAAGAAGGGGCGCGAGATGGTCGCCGCGCGGCCGAGCCGCTTCATCGCCGAGATGGCGCTGGACGCCAGCACTGCCCGGGAAGATCCGCGCGCCAAACTCAAGGCCTTGAGGGCCGAGTTCGCGAAGAAGGCGCAGGACGCCGCCGCGCTGCAGAGCGAAAGCCCGGCGCGCTGAATACCGGCCAGCAGATGCCACCGCGCGTCGCTGCCCGCGCGGTTGACTTGACCCTTCTCCCGACAGGACTATGATGGCCCCAGGTCGATGGTGCCTGATGGCCCATGGACCTGCGTTGCGTTTCTGTCCCTGACCAACCTGCATAAAGGAAACACCCATGAAACCCGTAACCGTGAAAATGTTGTGCCGCTTTCTGATCCCGGCCATGGTGGCGCTGTCGTTCCAGACCGCGAACGCCGGCATCATTGCGACGGACCAGGCAGCTGCCGTGGCAACCGCTCAGGCCGACAGAACGCTGGTACTGGCCGCTCTGGAGCGCAGCGACATCCGCGATCAGTTGCAGGCCCAGGGTGTGGACCCCGTGGACGCACGGGCGCGGGTAGCCGCGATGAGCGACCTGGAAGTCCGCACGCTGGCAGGCACCATCGGAACCGCACCTGCCGGTGCCGATGCCACGTTCCTGGCACTGGTTGCCGCCGGCGTCCTGGTCTGGTACGTTTTCTACCGCAGGTAAGCCGACACCGCGGCGCCCGAAATCCCGCTGCGCATCCGATGTGCCTTGCAACCTCGCATGCGCGGCGGCACCCCTGAGATGAGAACCAATCCGACCGGCATCGGCCGGCGATGGCTGCTGTGGCTGGCGCTGGCACTGTCTGTGACGGGCTGCGCCCAGTTTGTGCCCCAGACGATCGCGTTGCGCAGCGATTGGCCGACCGACGTACCGCGCTCGATCGAGCTGCGGGACGTCCCTTTTTTCCCCCAGACCGCCTACCAGTGCGGGCCGGCGGCCTTGGCGATCACGATGAATGCGGCCGGTGCACAGGTGCTGCCCGACGACCTCGTCGCACAGGTCTACCTTCCGGCACGCCAAGGCAGCCTGCAGCTGGAGATGCTGGCGGCGCCGCGCCGCCACGGTCTTGTCGGCTGGCAGATTCCCCCTGAATACAGCGCGCTGCTGCGCGAACTGGCGGCGGGCCATCCGGTGCTGGTGCTGCAGGACCTCGGCATCGGGCCTTTGCGCCAGTGGCACTATGCCGTCGTCGTCGGTTTCGACTACGCGGCGGGCGATGTGCTCCTGCGTTCGGGAGAGAACCAGCGCCAGGTCATGCCATTCACGGTATTCGAGCTCACCTGGCGCCGCAGCAACTACTGGGCCATGGTAGTCACGCCCCCCGGCGTGATACCGGCCAATGCCGCGCAGGACAGCTACCTGCCTGCCTTGCTCGCGTTCGATCGCAACGCGACGCCACAGGCGGCACGCACCGCATGGCAGGCTTTCCTGTCCCGCTGGCCGGGTCATGCATTGGCGAGCGTGGCCCTGGGCAACCGCCTTTACGCCGAGCGCAACCTGGCCGGCGCCGAATCCGTGCTGCGCGCCGGCATCAAGGCCCATCCAGTGTCAACCGAGATGCTCAACAACCTGGCGCAGGTACTGACGGAGCAAGGGCGTAACGACGAAGCGCTGGCGGTGATTGAACGCGCCGCGACGCAACCCGGGCCGTTTGCGGCCGAGGTCGCGACCACACGCGCCGGCATCCTGCGGCGCATGGCGCGCTGAGCCGGCCAACAATCGAACGCGGCACACGGTCCGATCTTCGGATCATGGGTTCGCGCGCTGTCAGCCGTCTTCGGATGGCGGGTCACGGCGGATCGCATTCGGAAAATACATCGCCGTCAGGCTGCGGCTGTGCACTGGCGAGAAGCCGTCGGCATAGGCCTGACCGGCCTGGGTCGCATACCGGCGCCAGGCGCGCACCCAGTGCAGCTGGTCACACACCTCGAGCAGGCCGATGGTCTCGCGGTCTCCGATCAGCACACCGTGCACGCGCAGACCCAGCGACTTCTTGCCGCGGCGCAGCGACGCCAGAGTGGCAGGCGTGACGCCGAACTCGCCGTCGCTGACGATCAGGATGTCGGCCAAGGCAAGCTCTCCTTGCTGCACCAGGGCGATCGCGCGCTCCAGCGGGGTCTGCACATCGGTGCCACCATCGAAACTCTGGTCCATCACGGCCAGCAGGTGGTCCAGGCCCGCTGGTGTCAACGCCAGTTCCCGCTCCAGCAACTCGCCGGCGCCGCCGAACGCGAGCAGTCGGCAGGCGCGGCCGCTGGCATGCGCGGCGCGCAGCGCCTGCAGTACACAGGCCTTGGCCACGTTCTCCGGCGCGCCGCGCATGGAGCCCGAGGTGTCCAGGCAGACCAGCAGCGGGCCCCGACCCAGCGGCGTGTCGCGCGCCGTGGCCGGAGCGCGAGCGGCCGCGTCGGGCCGCAATTGCCACTGGTCCAACACCGCCGCGTCTTCATAGGTCAGCAACTGCTGCTCGGCAAACCGGGCGCGCCACAGGCGGCGCAGCACCGGATGGCGGACCATCGCGGCCTCGCTGGCCAGCATGCGCGAGAGCTGGCCGGAGCGCTTGATGCCACGCAACTCGCTCGGCTGGTCCTGCAGTTCGGTCGTGATGGCGACAGCAACCGGCGGACGTGGCGCGTCCGCACGCGGACATGGATCCACTGCCAGTGGCAGGTCAGCGCATCGCCGCGCACGACCGACCGCATCGATGAAACGCGCCAGTTCGGGCAGCTTGTCGAGCAAGTGGCCGATCCGCAGCGCCTCGCGCCAGCCGCGGCTTTGCAAACGGCCCTGCAAGGTATCCCAGCGCAGATTGGGCAGGTCACCCAGGCTCTTGAACAACGCCAGCACCGGCTCCCAGTCCTGGCGCTGGGTTTGCCACTGGGCACGAAACATCCCCGCCATGCGCGCGATGGACGCTTGCCGCGACTCCGATGGCGGGCGGTCGATGAGGCGGTCCAGATGCCACAGCATCACGCCAAGCACCTGGCGCGCCATCGCGGCGTTGCCCTGCGTCAATCCGCACAGGTCCAGTTCGGCGATCACGGCGCGCAAGGCGCTGCAGGCAGCCGGATCGCCCCAATCGTGGCCGGGATCCGGCAGTTGCCCCGCCAGCAAGGCCTGCTCCCAGAACGGCAGATCCCGCAGGCGCCGGGTCGTGGTTCCACTGCTGCACACCAGTGCGGGCTGCCACAGGGTCGGGGTCAGGCCCGCCAGATGGTGGAATGGCGCATGGTCCCGCGACGGATCCTGCGCCGCCGCAGCCCGCGCCGGCCAGTCCCGGGTCTCAGGCATGGTCGGGAGAGAAAACGGCGCCTGTCGTCATGGCGCCCATGCCAGCGGCTCCGGCGCGGTGTCCTGCGTCGCCGCGTCGACCGGCAGCTCGGCAAATCGTTGCTCCAGTTCCTGCAACGCGTCGTGCAGGGCACGGGCCCGTGCCTGGTTGGCTTCGTGCACCGCGACGACACGCGCCAGCACGCTGTTTGGCAACCACAGGTGCTGGTGCGCGCCAGCCAGTGCCAACCGGGTCGTGTGTTGCACCTGCTGAAGGGTTGCGGCCGAACGTTGCCGTATCTCGGCCACCTGCGCCACACGGGCATCGACATGGCGTTGGCTGTAACGCCGGCGCGCCCGGTCCGAGACGATGCGCAGCACCGTGTCGTCATGGGCGGCTGTTTCGCTCGAGATCGCACGCGCCAGCGCCAATTTGCCGGCGCCGTCATTGTCGTGCGCACCGCCGGGCTGGGCCGAAGTCTCGATTTCCAGCTGTTTCTCGAAAGCCTTGGCCGCACGCTCCAGCCACTGCAGGTCCAGCGGCAGCGCATGGCCCACGGTCTCGTCGCACCAAGGCACCAGCGCCTGCACCTGCTCCGGTCGCGCGCCCAGCGCATACGGCAGCAGCCACAGGTCCCAGCGATCGACCCGCGTCGCGCCGCGGCTGGCGGCCTGCACCTGCAGCAGCGCAACGAGTTTTCGCCAGCGCCGGTCGGACACGGTCACCGATTGCTGCGCGCACCAGCTGCGCGCCTGCACCAGCAGCGCGGTGATGGCTTCGGGCAACTGCACCTGCCGCGCACGTTGGCGCAGCGGCCCGAGGTCGCCCGCACGCAGCCGCGCCCGGCAGCTGTCTGCCGCGTCCCCCGGCAAGGCCAGCAGCGCCGCGAAACTGGCATCACCCACCGGCAGCACCGGCACCCGCAACAGAAAACGATCGTGAAAGGCCTGCAGCGACTCGTCTTCGGGCACTTCGTTCGTGGCGCCCACCACCGAGACCAGCGGCACCCGCACCCGGCCGGCACCGTTGTCGAACTCGCGTTCGTTGAGCAAGGTCAGCAGCGCATTGAGGATGGCCGAATTGGCCTTGAACACTTCGTCCAGGAAAGCCACCTGGGCCGTCGGCAGGAAGCCGTCGGTCAGGCGTTCATAGCGATCCTGCTCCAGCGCCGTCAGCGACAGCGGACCGAACAACTCCTCGGGCACCGAAAACCGTGTCAGCAGCCGCTCGAAATACGGCGCATCGACAAAGGCCGCATGCAGCCGCCGCGCCAGTGCGCTCTTGGCCGTGCCCGGCGGCCCGATCAGCAGCACGTGTTCGCCGGCCAGCGCCGCCAGCAGCAGCAGGCGAACGGGACCGTCGCGCTCGAGCAGGTTGCGGTCCAGATCGGCAAGCGTGTCACGCAGCATCAACTCATCCATACACCCATTGTGGGGCGAAACCCGGACCGCCTGCCCGCCCCCCGGCCACGCGCCCTCGCCGCGGCACCAACGCCGAGCAAGCCCGGCTATCATGCGGCCAACCCATACGGCCAACGGCCGCAGCGGAGCGTCGACGCATGACTCGAATCCTGAAACGAACAGCCTGGGCCCTGCTGGTGCTGGTGTTGCTGGCAGCGGCCAGCCTGGCCTGGTATTTCCACGGCAAGCAGCCGCAGCGCAGCGGCGCCCTCGACCTGGCCGGACTGCAGGGGCCGGTCACCGTGCGCTATGACGAACGTGGCGTGCCGCATATCCAGGCCGGCAACGAGTCCGATCTGTACCGCGCGCTCGGCTTCGTGCATGCACAGGACCGGCTGTTCCAGATGGAGATCGCGCGGCGCCTGGCGCGCGGCGAGCTGGCCGAGATCCTGGGACCGAAGCTGGTGGACACCGACCGCCTGTTCCGTACGCTGGGCATCCGCGCCCATGCCGACGCCTATGTCGAACGGCTCGACAAGCATGCGCCGGCCTACCAGGCGGTGATCGCCTACCTCGACGGCGTCAACCAGTACCAGGCCAGCCATCCGCCCCCGATCGAATTCGACGTGCTGGGTATTCCCAAGCGCCCTTTCACGCCGCAGGACACGATGTCGGTGGCAGGCTACCTGGCATTCAGCTTCGCTTCGGCGTTCAAGACCGAGCCGGTGATGACCCATATCCGCGACAAGCTCGGTGCCGACTACCTGACCGTGTTCGACTTGAAGGGGTACCCCCGAGGCGTCGACACGCCAGGCAAGGGCGCGGTCACGGGCCTGACGGATGCCGACTGGCGCGGCCTGGACCGCTTCACGGCGCAGGTCCGGCAGGTGCTGGATGCGGCTGTCGTGCCGCCATTCGAGGGCAGCAACGCCTGGGCCATCGCCGGCAGCCGCACGGCCAGTGGCAAACCGATGCTCGCGGGTGATCCGCATATCGGTTTTTCGGCACCGGCGGTCTGGTACGAAGCCCACCTGCAGACCCCCGGCATGGAGCTGTACGGGCATTTCCAGGTGCTCAACCCGATGGCACTGCTGGGCCACAACCAGCGCTTCGGCTGGAGCATGACGATGTTCCAGAACGACGACATCGACCTGGTGGTGGAGAAGGTCAACCCGGACAATGCCAACCAGGTCTGGCAGCAGGGGCGCTGGGTCGACCTGCAGCGGCGCAACGAAACCATCGCCGTCAAGGGCGCGGCCAGCGTGACGCTGGCGCTGCGCCGCTCGCCGCATGGCCCCATCATCACCGACGCCTATCCGGACAACTACCGCCAGACGCCGGTGGCGATGTGGTGGGCCTTCCTGGAGACCGAGAACCCGATCCTGGATGCCTTTTACGCGCTGAACCGCGCCGACACGCTGGGCAAGGCGCGTCAGGCGACCAGCCAGATCCACGCACCGGGCCTGAATGTGGTGTGGGCGAACGCCGAGGGGGACATCGGCTGGTGGGCGGCGGCGAAACTGCCACTGCGGCCCCAGGGCGTGAACCCGACCTTCCTGCTCGATGCAGGTAAGGGCGAGGCCGACAAACCCGGATTCCATCCGTTTGCCGATAACCCGCAGGAGGAAAACCCCGCCCGTGGCTACCTGGTGTCGGCCAACCACCAGCCCACGGTGGCCAGCGGCATCGAGGTACCCGGCTATTACCAGCCACCGGACCGGGTGCAGCGGCTGGTCGCCCTGCTGCGTGACGACAGCCGCAAGGCCGATGTCGCCCGCAGCCAGGCGATACAGCTGGACGTGCGCAACGGCTACGGCAGGCGGGTACTGACGCCACTGCTGCCGGTGCTGCGCGGTTTCGTGACCGACCCGGTCGAAACCCGACTGCTCGACCAGCTGAGCGCCTGGGACGGTGGCTACCGCGTCGACAAGATCGAGCCCAGCGTGTTCGTGCAGTTGTTGTACGAGATCGCCCATGCCGCGATGCACGACGAACTCGGGGCGGTGCAGTTCAAGAACCTGCTGGGCAGCCGCTCACTGGATTTCGCCTTGCCGCTGCTGGTGGCCGACGCCGGCTCGCCGTGGTGGGACGACAAGGCCACGATGGACAAGGTCGAGACCCGCGCCGATACGTTGCACAAGGCCTGGCGCGCGGCCATGGCCCATCTGCGCACGGCACTGGGCAAGGACACGACGCAGTGGGCCTGGGGCCGCGCGCACACGTTGACGCACAACCATCCGCTGGGGCAGCAAAAGCCGCTGGACAAGCTCTTCAGCGTCGGGCCGTTTCCAGCCCCGGGCGGGCGCGAACTGCCCAATGCACTGGGTACGTCCATCGGCCCGGCGCCGTGGGCGGTCACCTACGGCCCGTCGACCCGTCGCGTGATCGATTTCGCCGACGCCAGCCAGGCCCTGGGCATCAACCCGGTCGGGCAAAGCGGGGTGTTGTTCGACCGCCATTACCGCGATCAGGCCGAAACCTATATCCGGGGCGGTTACGTACGCCAGTGGCTGGCCGAGGCGGACGTGGTGGCCAACACCCGCAGCGTGCTGACGCTGGTTCCCACCGGGACACCGGCGTCGCCGTGACACGCAGCCCGGCAGCGGCGTTGCAACCGTCGTCGGGCAGCCGACTGAGAATCGGGAATGGCGCGCGTGCGTGCGGCCGCCCACTGTGCCGATGTCAGATGCGGCTGGCAGCGCCTGGTCCTGTCTGAAACGCTGGCCGGCCTGGAAACCGACTTCGATCACCTCTGCGACCGCAGCCGGGAAAATCGTCACCGACCGGGCCGCCAGGCCGGAGCCCAGCACGTCGAGCCGAGCGGTATCTGCCGCGGCGACGCTGGTGGCCAATACCACCGGCACCACCGGCACCGGCGCGCGGCGCACCACCTCGTCCTTGGCTGCCGGGGCGGCGCGCGGCTGCGAAAGCGCCATTCAGCCGGGCAGCAGGCCCGCGCTCAACGCAGGACCAGCACCGGGATATCCGAGTGAGTCAGCACATGCTGGGTTTCGCTGCCCAGCAGCACACGCGCCACGCCCCTGCGACCATGTGAAGCCATCACGATCAGATCGCAGTCCTGCTTCTTGGCGACCTCAATCACGGTGTCAGCGATGAAGTTGGACTTTTCGGTCATCGCAAGCGTCTTCACACCGGCAGCCTGCGCCGCAACCTTGACCCCATCGACGATCGACCGCGATACGGCCGCCCAGCTTTCTTCCTGCTCTGCCTTTTCAGTCGCGTCATGGCTGATCTGACCGTCCCAGTGATTGTCGATCTGCAGATGCGTGACCTTCAACGCGACCAGTTCGCAGCCGAGCACCTTGGCCAGCGCGATCGCATGATCAACCGCTTTGCCGGACAACTCGGAACCGTCGGTGGCCACCAATATGCGCTTGTACATGTCATCCTCCTTCGTTTAAGAAATCGCGATGGTGCAACCCCATGCGGCGCCGCCCGACGCCGTCACCGACGGCGCGTGCGCAGGCGCAACCGGCCCACCAACGCCCGACCCTACCACGAGAACTCGACAACACGAACCGCGGCGCAGAACCGTGTCAGTTGCCAGCGTCGATCGCCATCACGCTGGTGCCCTTGCCACCATGCCCGGCCGCAATCAGCTGGTCCATGCGGGCGGCGACACCCGGCAGGCTTGCCATGGGCTTGTCCCCCACCGTCTGCAGCATCAGACCCACGTCCTTGCGCGCCATCGACAGTTCGAACGTGGGCATGAAGTCGCGTTGCGCCATGGCGCCGCCGATACGCGCAGCCATCGCGTTGAGATCGAGCATGCCGATCAGTTTCACCGCGTCCGCTGCGTCCACGCTGGCGGCGCTGGCCATCGTGATCACATCGGCAACCGTGCCGCCCAGGCCGATGATGAGCGCATTGCCGAACAACTTGTGAACAGCGGCGAGATCACCACGCTCGCCGAGATACTCCAGACGGCCGGTCATGCGCGCGAGTTCGGCTTGCACCGGTTCGTACACGGTCTTCGGGCCGGACACCAGCATGGAGCCCTGCGCGTTACGCGCCGCCGGAGGGCCCATGAAGACCGGGCAATGCAGGTATTTCACGCCCTCGGCGTTGAGTCGCAACAGGCGTGCAGCGGTCGACTTCGGCAAGGTGGTGCTGTGGTCGATGATGACGGCATCGGCCGACAAGCCGGCACGGGCCTGTGCCAGTACGTCCTCGACCACCGCATCGTCCTTGAGCACGAGATGCACGCGCTGCGCGCCGCGCACCGCATCGCGCGGCGTTGCCGCCGCCGAGATGCCGAACGCCTCGAGCGCGTGCGCCTTGTCCGGCGATCGGTTCCACGCGGTGACGGTGTCACCACGCTTGGCAGCGGCTTCTGCGAATGCGGCGCCGAGCAAGCCGGTGCCGAGGTAGGCGATATGGGTCATGGTGAAGGATCTCCGGGGTTGATGGGGGCGATGGGGGCGATGGGGGCGATGGGGGCGATGGGGGCGATGGGGGCGATGGGGGCGATGGGGGCGAGGCTCTGGCAACAGCCGGAGCCTGGCTGCGAACTCTGGGTCCCACCAACGACCATCCTCGACTGTAAGGGCTCGCGCCCAGCAGCGCATCCTGATAGGCAATCACACAGAAGCGTCGTGTCGAAAGGTTCGGGGTCGATGGCAGTCGCGGGCAAGGGCTGCCGACAAGTTCCCGGCCGTCGAACGCTGGCAGCAGCAATCGCAGTGCATTTATCATCGCCACACCAGCAACCCCGATGCTGCGACCGGTTGCATCCGGCTTGTCGATGTCGACCCGTGTGGTTGGTGGCCGTGCACGTGGCTTGCGCTTTCCGAACGCCCGATGGGCAAGCCCAAGGCAAACCGCGCACGTGGTGGTGCAGTGTCTGTCACACAGGAGTCGCGAATGAGCTCAATCAAATTCATGGCCGTTTTATGCCTCGCGCTGGCCAGCGCATCCACCATGGCCGCAGACGCCCGGGAGCGCGCGTTCCTCCGAAAGGGCATGGGTGAAGGGGAGGTGCTGTGGAAGATCGGCAAGCCGGACCATGAAGCCTTCAACCGCAACGTCCGGGGTGAACCCGAGGAGAAGACCTGGACCTACTTCCCTCACGTCCGAGATCCCCAGACCATGACGATCCTGCGCTTCCACTCGGGCCAGGTGACGGAAATCGATCGCCAGATTTCCAGGTGAACCCTGGCCCATCCGCATGGAAAAGCGATGGCGCACACAGCAGGTCCGCCGCTGGGTCCGGGTGTCGGCATGAATCACAGACGGATCACCGTCAGCAGCCGCATTCTTGCCAGCTCAACTGTCCTGCACCAACCCCTGTGCCAACCCCTCGAACACCACCCGTATTCGCCGTGATGTGCGCAGTTCGCGGTGCGTGACCAGCCAGATCGGGAAGCGCACCGGCGGCACGTCGTCGAGCACGCGGACGATGCCCTCGGTGTCGCGGGCGATCTCGTCCATCATCGCACCGATGCCCATGCCCTGGCGCACCAGGGCCCAGTGTGCGACCGAGTGGTCGGCGTAGCAACTGAAGCTCGCCTCGCTCAAGGGCAGGCCGTGCTGTTGCAGGTAGGCCAGGAACTTGCCCGAGCGATCGGACCCCACGAACGGCAATAGGGCTGCGTCTTGGGCGCTGCGGGGGTGGCCATGGACCTTCACCCAGTCTAAGGACGCATAGAAGCTGGCCGTAGCCTGGCGAATCAACCGGGCGATCAGGTCAGGCTGGTCGGGCTTGACGTGGCGGATGGCGATGTCGGCCTCGCGCCGCAGCAGGTCGCTCAGTGCGTTGGATGAAATAACCTCGATCGCAATGCCCGGTTCCTGCTCCCGCAGTCGCCGTACCAGCGGGGGCAGGAGGTGGGCCGCCACCGCATCGCTGGCCGAAACCGAGACCACGCCTTCGATAGCCTGCGCGCGGCCGGTAGCCGCCAGGCCCAGGGCTTCGGCGGCCGCGCCCATGGCGCGGGCGTGTTCCAGCAGGTCCAGCCCGGTGGGAGTAATCGCCATGGTCTTGCCCACGCGCTCGAACAGGGTCACGCCCATGCGCTGCTCGATGGCGGCCACCTGGCGGCTCAGGGTGGGCTGGGTCAGGTCCAGCTTGCGGGCGGCCGCCGACAGCGAGCCGGTTTCTGCGGTTTCCAGAAACGCCCTCAGCTGGTTCCAGTCGAGTTTATCCATGCGAATTCGTATATGTTCACTGCAATTTAACGCAATTCACGGCGGTGCGGCGCATGGATAGCATTCAGGTGTTGCCCATTTCACGACTTGAGCCCTCACCACACATGCCGTCTCCCACCATCGCCCCACTCTACGACGCCTCAAACCTTTCCGAGGCGGGCGCGTCAGCCGTCCCCAAGGCCGTGTTCTGGGACCGCATTGCGCACAAGTACGCAACCGACCCGATCGCCGACGTGGCGGGCTACGAGGCCACTTTGCGGCGGGTTCAAGCCCTGCTGTGTGCCAAACACGACGTGCTGGAGATCGGCTGTGGCACCGGCACCACGGCGCTGCGCCTGGCGCCCTCGACCCGTCGCCTGCTGGCCACCGACGTCTCGACTGGCATGATCGCCATCGCCCGTGAAAAACTGGCGGCACAGACAGTGCCGCAATTGAGCTTCGAAGTGGCCGATGCCGACACAGCGGTGTTCGGACCGGGCGCCTACGACGTCGCGCTGGCCTTCAACCTGCTGCATCTGGCGAGCGATCTCGACCAGACGCTGGAACTTGCGGCGCAGGCCTTGCGCCCGGGCGGCTTGTTGATCTCCAAGACGCCCTGCATCGCCGAGATGAATCCGCTCATTCAGTATCTCGCGCTGCCGCTGATGCGCGCCATCGGCAAGGCGCCCCACGTGTTGTGCTTCAACGAGCAAGGGCTGACGTCGGCCATCACCCGGCAGGGTCTGCAGATCGTGTCGGTCGAGCGGCATGGCACCCGTGGCAAGGACATCCGGGTCTTCATCGTGGCCCGCAAGCCGGCCTGAGTTTCGTCGCGCAACACGCAGACCTGGGTCAAGGTCGCGAGACTTCACGTCAGAAAAAAACGCGCACGACGCAGATGCCGTAGCAGCGCCGTGCTGCTCCGACGTTGTCTGGCAGAACCCGACGGCGGCCACTGGAGCTTCGAGACAGTGGAGTTCTCGCGCGTCCTGCTGCTGGTCCAGCACACCATTGTGCAAGCCGCTGGGCGATGTCCTGCGCCCGTTGCTTGATGGCCTTGGGTGGATTTTCCTCGCGCGGGTTGCGCGGGTTGCGCGGGTTGCGCGGGTTGCGCGGGTTGTGCGGGTTGTGCGGGTCTTCGTCAAGCCGCTGATGCCGTAGCCGCAATGCCTGCAATAGATGGTCGGATGGTCGGAAGGCAGTAATTACAGGCCCTGGACGCCTGTCTGGTGCACACTTGCCAGCCGTACAGACCTGATTTCCTGGAGAACCCCCGCATGACCACCGCGATCCCTACCCTGCTGGTACTGGCCGACCCTTCCGAGCCACAGCTGCGCCTGCTCGAACCCTTTCGCGAACGGGTACGCATCGTCGTCGGGCCGACGCTGGAATCAGTGGCAGACACCGCATCCTCGGCCGACGCCATCCTGGTCTGGACCGCCAGCCGCGACCTGCTGCAACACGTGTTTGCGCTGGCGCCCCGGTTGCGCTGGGTGCATTCCCGCTCCGCCGGGCTCGACACGCTGCTGTTTCCCGCGCTGGTGGACAGCCCCGTGCCGCTGACCAACAGCAGCGGGGTCTACAGCCGTTCGCTGGGCGAGTTCGTTGCGGCGGGGGTGCTGTTCTTTGCCAAGGACCTGCACCGCATGCAGCGCAATCAGGCCGCCGGCCGGTGGGAACCGTTCGACGTGGAAATGGCCCACGGCAAGACCATGGGCATCGTCGGTTACGGCGACATTGGCCGCGCCGCGGCGCAGCTGGCCCGGGCCCTGGGCATGCGCGTCATCGCGCTGCGCCGTCGCCCCGCGCAGTCGCAGGGGGACCCTTTGGTCGACGAGGCGCTGGGCACCGACCGCCTGCTGGAGCTGATGGCCCGCTCGGACTATGTTGTCGTGGCGGCGCCCCTGACGCCCGACACCCAAGGGCTGGTCAGCGCAGACGCTATCGCCGCGATGAAACCTTCGGGCGTGATGATCAACGTGGGGCGCGGCGCGGTCATCGACGAGCCAGCCCTGATCGACGCCTTGCGCCACAAGCGCATCCGCGGCGCGGCGCTGGATGTGTATGCCCAGGAGCCCCTGCCTGCCGGCCACCCGATGTATGGGCTGGACAACCTGCTGCTGTCGCCCCACTGCGCCGACCACACGCCGACCTGGATCGACGACGCCATGCATTTCTTCACCGCGAACCTGGAGCGGTTTCTGCAGGGGGAGCCACTGCGCAATATCGTGGAAAAGCGACTGGGGTATTGAGTTGTGCGCTGGCGAGCCGGCGCTGCGGGTCCCGACAACCGGCACAATGCAGGGCATCCAGGACGGCCAAGACAAAGTTTCGTACATGCAATCCAGCAACCGTCCCCCGGGCCATTGGTTCGACGGCCGATCATTGGCCAAACTGACAGACCCCATGACGTGGGAGCGGGGGCTGGCGCTGTATGTAGGCCAGCATGTACTGAATCTCGAGATCGTGAAAAGCGGCGCGGCGTGGATCCTGCTGGGCGAGGTGCAGGGTAGCAAGCGCGACGCCTACGACGTGTCCATTGAGTTCGCGTTGACGCTGTACGGACAGGTGGCGCAGTGGGACGCGCTGTGTGAATGCCCGGTGGGGGCGCAATGCAAGCACGGTGTGGCGCTGATGCTCAAAGCCGCACAGCAGGGGTTGCGCCTGATGGGCGGCAATGCAGCAGTGTCCATCGCTGCGCCAAGCCTTGGCGCCGAGCAGATCGAAGCGCAGCGCCAGGCTGCGTTGGCGCAAGAACAGCTGGCCGCGCGCCTGATGGCGGAACATCATCTGTTGAACTGGTTGCGCGATTTGGACCCTGCCAGCGCGGCTCCACCGCGCCCAGCGGGCGTCTCCAGAACCGGCAAGGCGCAGGCTCGGCCGGAACACCATGTCTACCTGCTGTCCCTTGTGGAGGTGGCAGGTGGCAAGGCGCAATTGTTGCTGGAAGCCGCGTCAGGCAAGCGCAAGGCCAATGGCGATTGGGCCAAGCCCAGGCTTGTTCGCTACGTCCCGCTATCCGGGCAGGAGGTGGTTGACAACGCCAGCACCACAGACCGCGAGGTCTTGCAGCTGATCGTCTCCATGCCCAAAGGCGCTCACCACCACTACAGCTACTCATCAGGCATCAGTTGCCGACCCGCAGGGCGCGCCGGGCAGCTGGTGCTGGAGCAGGCTGCCAGCACCGGACATCTGTATGTCAAGGATGCGCAGGCCCGCCCGGGTGCGGTGGTGTGCTGGGGCCCGGTGCGCACGCTGGAGTGGATGTGGCAGGAGACCCGCACCGCCCGGTCCGACGAGCCCAGCTGGCATTTGCGCGGACACGTGGTTGATGGCCCCGCGCAGATCTGCTACAACGACCCCTTGATGTACTTGGATGCCGCGAAGGGCGAATGTGGCTTGTTGCTGGCGCCGGGCCTGTCGCCCGCCAGACTGGCGGTGTTGTTCCGCGCCCCGCCCCTCACGGCCCAGGCCATGCAGGGCCACCAGTTGGCGCTGCAGCAGGCCCTGGGGCCGATCCCGCCGCCGCCAGTGCTGCAGCCAATGCGCACACTGACCG
>JBBRVD010000052.1:0-21526 GCA_038247175.1 Burkholderiales bacterium
AGCGCCAGCCTTGATCATGGCCTTCATCAGCTCGAACGCGTTGAGTACACCGCCAAAGCCGGCTTCCGCGTCGGCCACGATCGGCGCGAAGTTGTCGATATAACCCGTGTCACCGGCGTCAATGCCTTTGGAATGCTGGATCTCGTCGGCACGCCGGAAGGTGTTGTTGATGCGCTCGACCACGATGGGCACCGAGTCCACCGGATACAGCGACTGGTCCGGATACATCGACGCATAGGAGTTGTTGTCGGCGGCAACCTGCCAGCCCGACAGATAGATCGCCTTGATGCCAGCCTTGACCTGCTGCATGGCCTGACCTCCAGTCAAGGCGCCGAGGCAGTTTACATAGGGCTCGGTGTGCAGCAGGTTCCACAATTTCTCGGAGCCGCGGCGCGCCAGCGTGTGCTCGATCGGAAATGAGCCGCGCAGGCGGACAACGTCGGCGGCGCCGTAACCGCGCTCAATGCCTTTCCAGCGCGGATTGCTTGCCCAGTCCTTTTCCAGGGCTTCAATTTGCTGGGCACGGCTGAGTTGCTCCGAGAGACTTTGTGGCATGGCTTCACTCCTTGGTTGATTAAAAGACGACAGAAACAGGTGCGCGGATCGCTGGGTTGGCATGCGCGTCGATCGCCACAAGCTCCCTGCGCCTGAATTATTCTAGGTCTTATAGAAGAGTTTTTCAATTCTTATGTCTTATAGAAGACTAAAATATTTCCTATCAAAATCAACAAGATAGAGTCTTGTTCCGCATTAAGAAACGATTTCCTTCATTACGGCAAATTTTGACGCGGCGCAGCAAGCGCTTCGTTCGTCTCGTGGAACGATGAACGGCAGCAGGGACGACGACGCGCCGCGCTGTCGACTACACCGCTCTCAGCCCAGCGCTGTCGTTTCTGCGCGCATCGCCGCGGCGATCTCGCGCTCGCGCCTGCGGGTCTGGCGGGCTACCCAGATGCTGTAGGCAATGATGACCATCGTGACCGTCACGATCAGCAAGGTCGCCGCCGCATAGATGGTGGGGTTGATGCCGCGGCGCGCATACCCGAAGATCACCTGCGGCAAGGTGTTGACGCCCGGACCGGACAGGAATTCGGATATGACGACATCGTCGAACGACAGCGTGAACGACAACAGGAATGCGGCCAGGATAGCCTGCGCGATGTTGGGCAACGTGATCAGGAAAAACACCTGGTAAGGCCGCGCGCCGAGGTCCATCGCGGCCTCCTCGATCGAGCGGTCCATCTCCATCAGCCGTGACTGGATCACAACCATGGCATAAGCCATGCCCAGCAACGTGTGGCCCATGATGATGGTCAACATGCCGCGTGGTGGCCAGCCCAGAAAGTTCTGCGCCCCGACCATCAACAGCAGCAGCGACAGGCCGATCACGACCTCGGGCATCACCAGCGGCGCGTTCACCATGCCCGAGAAAACGGTGCGGCCCGGGAAACGTCGGTAGCGCACCAGCACGAAAGCGGCGAACGTGCCCAACACGGCCGACAACACGCCGGTAACCGTGGCAACCTTCACCGACAGCCAGAAACCTTCAACGATACGCGTGTCGCGCATCAGTGCCTCGTACCAGCGCAACGAAAATCCGGTGAAACGCGCGTCCTGCCGGGTATTGTTGAACGAGAACAGCATCATGAAGAACAAGGGCATGTACAGGAACAGGAACACCATGCCCAGCCAGAGCTTGCTGATATGTCTGTGCAACAGGGATGTCATGGCAGCCCCCTATTTGCGGTTGTCGGCCGATTCGCCGGTGGCGTGGTAGTAAATGGCGAGCGGCACCACGATGAACGCGATCATGATCACCGCCAGCGCAGTGGCGCGCGGCCAGTTGTTGCTGGTGAACATCTCGTCCCACACAACGCGGCCGATCATGATGTTTTCCGGGCCGCCGAGCAGCGAGGGGATGACGAACTCACCCACCGACGGGATGAACACCAGCATGAAGCCTGCGATGATGCCCGAGCGCGACAACGGTACCGTCACCAGCCAGAACGCCTTGAACGGCGAGGCGCCGAGATCGTACGCCGCCTCGAGCAGCCGGAAATCCATCTTCACCAGCGTCGCATACAGCGGCAGGATCATGAACGGCAGGTAGACATAGGTCATGCCCACCAGCATCGACACGTTGGTGTAGAGCAGGAAGATCGGCTCGTTGGTGATGCCCAGCCACATCAGGGCCTGGTTCACGATGCCCTGATCGGCCAGGATGCCCTTCCAGGCGTACACACGCAGCAGGAACGAGGTCCAGAACGGCAACATGACCATCATCAGCAATGCCGGCCGCAGGCTGGGTTTGGACCGTGCGATGAAGTACGAGAACGGGTAGCCGATCACCAGGCACAACAAGGCCGTGCACAACGCGTACCCGATCGAGCGAATGTAGGCGTCGATGTAGATGGTGTCGAACAGCGCGCCGTCGTCGCCGCGCCTGAAGATGGACCAGTAGTTTTCATACTTGAGCTTGAGCACGCCGGTCTCGGTGTCCCAGATCGGCTTGAACGGATGAATGTCGTTGCCCATGTCCACGAAGCTGATGTACAGCAGGATCAGGAACGGCAACAGGAAAAACAGCACCAGCCACACGTAGGGCACGCCGATGACGAATCGACGACCGGGCATCGGGAGCGAGAACTTGGCCATGATGTCTGGGCGCCTCAGTCGCGCAGCACGACGCCGGCGTCGTCTTCCCACCAGAAGAACACATCGTCGCCCCAGGTAATGCCGCTTTGGCCGTGGCGCGAGATGTTGGATTCGGTGATCCGGACCTGGGATCCGTCGCTGGCGGCCACGATGTAGGTGTTGTAGGAACCGAAGTAAGCGATTTCCTTGACCTTGCCGGAAAACAGGTTTTTGTCCACCGCGGGCCGGCTCTTGCTGATCAGGATTTTTTCCGGCCGCACCGCAACCGCCATGCGCATGTTCAAGGTGCCGCTGACGCCGTGGCCGACATGGATCTCGCCGATGCCGGTGGTCGCGGCGCAGCGATCGGCCTCATCCACGCTGAGCCGGCCTTCGAACAGGTTGACATTGCCGATGAAGTCGGCCACAAAGCGGTTCGCGGGGTGTTCATAGACCTCCTCGGGCGAACCGACCTGCAGCACCCTGCCCTTGCTCATGACCGCGATCCGGTTGGCCATGGTCATGGCTTCCTCCTGATCGTGCGTCACCATGACACAGGTCACCTCGACCGACTCGATGATGTTGACCAGTTCGAACTGCGTCTGCTCGCGCAGCTTCTTGTCCAGCGCGCCCAGCGGCTCGTCCAGCAGCAGCAGCTTGGGGCGCTTGGCCAGGCTGCGCGCCAACGCGACCCGCTGCTGCTGGCCACCTGAGAGCTGGTGCGGCTTGCGCTTGGCGAACGGCCCGAGTTGCACCAGGTCGAGCATTTCGCCGACACGTTGCTTGACCTCCGCCTTGGGCAGGCCTTCGCGCTTGAGACCGAACGCAACGTTCTCCCAGATGTCCAGGTGCGGGAACAACGCATACGACTGGAACATCATGTTCATCGGCCGGTCATACGGCGGGAACTGTGCGATGTCCTGGCCACCCAGCAATACGCGGCCGGAGGTCGGCTTTTCAAATCCGGCCAGCATGCGCAGCAAGGTCGACTTGCCGCAGCCGGAACTGCCCAGCAGCGCGAAGATCTCGCCGCGTCCGATCGACAGCGACACATCATCCACCGCGAGCGCCTCGTCGAACCGTTTTTCCAGCTTCTCGGTGACGAGAAATGCGTCTGGCGGGTCATTGTTTGCCATCGATAGCTCCAACTCCGGTTATCGGCCACCCAAACAAAACGGGCTGTTCATACCAGGTACAAACAGCCCGTGACGCGAACAAGCGGTCGTCTACTTGCCCTTCTTGAACCCGTTGTAGGCGTTGGCCATGGCTTCGCGCGCTTCATTGGTGAAGCTGCCCGGCGGGATCATCTTGTCCAGATAGGCCGACTCGACGAAGATCGTCTTGTTGCCGGAGATCTCCGGCTTGATCTTGTCCATCGCCGCCTTGTTGCCGGTCGGATAGGTCATGTCGTTGGCCATCGCAGCCGCATTCTCGGGCCGCAGGTAGAAGTCGATGAACGCGTGGGCATTCTTCGGATGCTTGGCGTCCTTGGTAATCGCCATGGTGTCGAAGAAGATCAACGCGCCGGTACTGGGCAGCAAGGCTTCGATCACATCCTTGGACTTGTTCTCCTTGGCGCGACCCGCCGCGATGTTGATGTCACCCGACCAGCCGATGGCCACGCAGGCCTTGCCGCTGGAGACGTCGTCGATCATCGTCGAGCTGAACAGGCGCACGTCCTTGCGTACCTTCGCCAGCATGTCGGCAGCCGCCTGGTAGTCAGCCGGGTCGTTGGAATAGGCATCCTTGCCGATGTAGTGCAACGCGACCGGAATGATCTCGGTCGGCGAATCCAGGTAGGCAATGCCGCAGGACTTGAGCTTGCTGGTGTATTTTGGATCGAACACCAGATCCCAGGCGTTTTCCGGCATCGGCATTGTGCCCAGCGCCTTTTCTGCCTTGGTCTTGTTGATGCCCACCGTCGTGAAGCCCCAGGCCCACGGCACCAGGTGCTTGTTGTCCGGATCGGCCTTGGTCAGCGTCTTGAGGATCGCCGGATCGAGGTTGGCCAGATTCGGGATCTTGGACTTGTCCAGCGCCTGCATCAGCCCGCCCTCGATCTGCGGCTTGGCGAACACGGTGCCGGGAACGACGATGTCGTAGCCCGAGTTGCCCGCCACCAGCTTGGCATGCAGCGCCTCATTGGTCTCGAAGGTGTCGTAGTTGACCTTGATGCCGGTTTCCTTTTCGAAGGCGGCAATCATGCCCTCGGGAATGTAGTCAGGCCAGTTGTAGATGTTGAGGACTTTTTCCTCTTCCGGCTCCGGTGGCGGAGCAGGGGCCGCAGCCGGGGCGGCGGCCACCGGGGCTGGCGCAGGAGCCGGCGCCTCTTCCTTCTTGCCGCACGCAGCCAACAGGATGGCGGACAGCGCAAAAGCGCCAATGACCTTGTTCGAGAGTTTCATGACTCTTGCTTCTCCATTGAAAAAGTCTGCCGATATAGGCAAAACGCACCACCTGGCAGCCGACAGCGCGTCACGAAGAAATTATAGGAGCGCCTGCGCGCAGGTTACCGAAGGGACTCTTGCGCCGGAATCAACTCCCCGCAGCCCACAAGGCTTTGCAACATTCATGCCAACCCCTTGGTCTTGAGGTCTTTCAGGGTGAGGTCCAACGCGTTGCGGATCAGTGCGACCATCTCGTCGATCTGGCCGGTCGTCATCACCAGCGGCGGCGCAACGATCATCCGATCCCCCACGGCCCGCATGATCACGCCAAGGTTGAAGCAGTGGTTACGGCAGATCATGCCCACACCCACGCTCTCGTCGAACAAAGCCCGGCTTTTTTTGTCCTTGACCAGCACCAGCCCGGCGACCAAGCCGCAGGCCTCGGCAGACGCCACCAAAGGATGGTCACCCAACTCGGCAAAACGGCGACCGAACCACGCGCCCAGCGCACCTCGCACCTGTTGCGGCAGCTTTTCGCGCTCCATGATGTCGATGTTCTCGAGCGCCACCGCGCAGGCCACAGGATGCCCGCTGTAGGTGTAACCATGGTTGAATTCGCCACCTTGCTCGATCAGGACCTTGGCGACCCTGTCGCCGACCATGACGCCGCCCAGCGGCACATAGCCACTGGTGACCGCCTTGGCGAATGTGACAAGGTCTGGCCGGTAACCGAATTTTTCGTACGCGAACCAGTGGCCCAGCCGGCCAAACGCGCAGATGACCTCGTCGCTGATCAGCAAAATGCCGTAGTGATCGACGATGCGCTGGATCTCGGGCCAATAGGTATCGGGCGGAATGATCACACCGCCTGCTCCCTGAACCGGCTCCGCAATGAAGGCGGCGACCTTGTCCGGCCCCACCGCCCGGATCTTGTCCTCGAGCCAGCGCGCCGCGCGCAAGCCGAACTCGTCGCGTGTCTCGCCGTCCTTGCCCAGCTCGAAGAAATACGGCTGCTCGATGTGCTCGATATTCGGGATCGGCAGATCCCCCTGCGCATGCATGCCGCTCATACCGCCCAGCGACGCACCGGCCATGGTGCTGCCATGGTAGGCATTGCGCCGGCCGATGATCATCTTGCGCCGAGGTTGGCCCAGCAAGTCCCAGTACCGGCGCACCATGCGCACGTTGGAGTCGTTGCTTTCGCTGCCGCTGGACGAATAGAACACGTGTTCGAAGCTGCGCTCACCCGCGCGCGGTGCGAGTTCAGCCAGTTTGGCCGCCAGCATGGTTGCCGGCACGTTGGTGGTCTGGAAGAAGCTGTTGTAGAACGGCAGTGTCATCATCTGCGCATGCGCGGCGTCGGCCAGCTCACGCCGACCGTAACCCACGTTCACGCACCACAACCCGCTCATGGCGTCGAGCAGCCGGGCCCCTTCGGAGTCCCACACATAGATGCCTTCGCCGCGCACGATCACGCGCGAGCCCCGCCGAGCGAGCTGCTGGAAATCGGTGAACGGATGCAGGAAGTGATCGCGGTCCAGCTGCTGGATCGTGCGGGTGTCGATGGTGGTGTTCAATGGCAGACTCCATTCATCCGGCGGCGCCGGCTTCAGACGTGCAGCAAGAGATGTTCGCGCTCCCAGGGCGAAATCACCTTCATGAACTCATCGAACTCGAGCTCCTTGATCTCGGTGTACACAGTGATGAACTCCTTGCCCAGCACTTCGTGCAGGTCGGTTTCGCGGCGCAGCCAATCCAGCGCCTCGCCCAGGCTGCGCGGCAGCGCATACGGCGACAGGTAGGCGTCACCCTTCATCTCCGCCTTGGGCTGGATCTTGTTCTTCAGGCCCAGGTAACCGCAGGCCAGCGTCATCGCCAACGCGACATACGGGTTGGCGTCGGCGCCGATGACCCGGTTCTCGACCCGGCGCGCCTGCGGCGATGAAATCGGCGAACGGATGCCGACGGTGCGGTTGTCGTATCCCCACTCGATATTGATGGGAGCCGCCGTGTTGCGCGACAAGCGCCGGTAACTGTTGACATACGGCGCCACCAGCACCATGGCCGCCGGCACATAGCGCTGCAGGCCACCGATGTAGTGCATGAAGGCCTGCGACGGCGTGCCGTCCGGGTTGCTGAAGATGTTCTTGCCGCTGGCCTTGTCCAACAGGCTCTGGTGCACATGCATCGAGCTGCCGGGCTCGCCCTCGATTGGCTTGGCCATGAAGGTGGCGTACATGTCGTGCCGCAGGGCTGCCTCGCGCACCGTGCGCTTGAAGAAAAACACTTCATCGGCCAGCCCCAGCGGTGCCGCGTGAAAGAAGTTGATCTCCATCTGCCCGGCACCGACTTCGTGGATCAGCGTATCCACGTTCAGCTCCATCTTGTCGCAGTAGTCGTAGATCTCCTCGAACAGCGGGTCGAACTCGTTGACCGCGTCGATGCTGTAGGCCTGGCGGGAGGTTTCGGCCCGTCCGCTGCGGCCGACCGGTGGGCGCAGCAAGGTGTTGGGGTCGGTATTGCGCGCGGTCAGGTAGAACTCGAGTTCGGGCGCGACAATAGGCTCCAGCCCCTCGGCTGCGAACAGATCGCACACCCGACGCAGCACACTGCGCGGCGCAAATGGCACCATCTTGCCGTCATGGTCGAAACAATCGTGGATCACCTGCGCCGTCGGGTCGGACGCCCAGGGCACGAGGCGGCGCGTGGATGGGTCGGGACGCAGCTGCATGTCCTTGTCGGTGGGATCGATGACGTCGTAATACGGTCCGCTTTCCGGAAACTCACCGGTCACGCCCATCGCCACGACCGCCTGCGGAAGCCGCATGCCACGGTCTTCGGTGAACTTGGCACGCGGCAATATCTTGCCCCGCGCCACGCCGGTCAAATCCGGAACCAGACACTCGACCTCGGTCACTCGGCGCTCGTTGAGCCATTGTTCGAGGTCGTTGAAACTCATTGCCTTGTCGTCACTCATCATGTTCTCCAGGGATCTCTTTTGTTGCCGTACGCCGCCGGGTCGAGTCGCGCCTGCCGTCGCGCCCGGCATGACTCGCCAAACGCGGCAAAAATCGCGCCGTCGAGCCCACCGCTGCGAAAGCCCCACTCCGGATGCCATTGGACCGCATAGGCAAATGCCCGCGCACCCTCGATCGCAAACGCCTCCACCAATCCGTCCGGCGCCCGGCCCAACGCGCGCAAGCCCGGTGCCAGCCGGTTCACGCCCTGGCTGTGCAGCGAGTTCACGCTGGCCTGTGTGCCGCCAGCCCAGCGGGCAAAAGCCGAGTCCGGTTCGAAATGCGCCAGGTGACTGGCTCCGTACATCACCTGCGGCGACTGCCCGGGCGGCTCGCGGTGGTCCAGCATGCCGGGCAACTCCTGGACCTTCTGGTGCAGCGAACCGCCCATGGCGACATTCATCTCCTGAAACCCCCGGCACAAACCCAGTAGCGGCACCGCACCATCGACGCAGGCCCGCACCAGCGCCAGCGTCAGCGCATCACGCGCCGGATCCAGCGGCAGGGCCAGGTCGGCCACCACCTCGTCGTAATGCGACGGATGCACATTGGATGGCGAGCCGGTCAGCATCACCCCGTCGACCACTGCCAGCAGCTGCGCAATCTGCTCCGGCTCGGCCAACGGGAACAAGACCGGCTGCGCCTGCGCGCCCTGCTTGACCGCCCGCGCATACTTGTCGCCCAGGACGGCGTAGGGCATCTGTTGGCCTTCGGAACCCAGCAGTCGGTGATCCACCGGCAGCCACACCAGGCATGGCGATTCACCCATGATCGATTTCTCCCATTCTCCCTGTGTCACGCCGCCCATTGTGCCTGCGGCGACAGGGCCTTCACCACAAGTCGCGCAACTGCTGGTACCACATCGCCAGCGCCAGGCTGGGCGTGCGCAGCGAGGGGCCACCCGGAAACGCGCGATGGCGCAGGCGCGCGAACAAATCGAACCGGCCGGCTTGCCCAGCCACAGCCTCGGCCACCAGCCGCCCTGCCAGGCCAGTCAGCGCGACGCCGTGGCCGCTGAAACCCTGCAGGTAATACAGGTTATCGCCCAGGCGCCCGAAGTCGGGCATGCGATTCATGCTGATATCGACAAAACCACCCCAGACGAACTCCACCGGGATCGATGCCAGCTGCGGGAACACCCGCAGCACTCGCTGGCGCATCGACGCCTGCAGGTCGCGCGGCGTCATCGTGGTGTAGCTGACCCGGCCCCCGAACAGCAACCGATGGTCGGCGCTGCAGCGGAAATAGTCGAGCGCAAAATTGTTGTCGCAGACTGCGGCATCGCGTGCGATCAACTGCGCACACCGCGCCTGCGACAAAGGTGCCGTAGCCACCATGTACGTGCCAACCGGCATGATCCGCGGCCGAATCTCTGCTGCCACACCGGGACCGTATTCCGCCAGCGTGCAGTTGCCCGCCAGCACCGCGAACCGGGACCGTACCTGGCCCCGGTCACAGGCGGCTCGCAGCCGGGTGCCCCGCTCCAGACGGCGCACCGCCGAATGCTCGAAGATGCGAACGCCCAGCTGCCCTGCCGCGCGCGCCAGACCGAGCCCGTATTTGAGCGGATGCAGATGGCCGCTCCGGTCCTCGAACGCCGCGGCGCGATACCGGGCGCTGTCAATATAGGCGCGCACCGCATCGCCATGCACCATCTCGCAGCGCAGGCCGTATTCGCGTTCGGTGCGCCGCATCTCCAGCTCCAGCGCCAAAGCCTTGCGCGGCGAGTCGGCCACGTAGAGATAACCCCGGCGCCGGTCGCAATCGATACCGAACTCCGCGATCCGACTGTCGATCAGGTCCAGCGCCTCGAGCGACATGTCCCAGGCACGCCGCGCATCGGCCTTCCCGATCTGGCCCTCGAAGGCCGGCTGGCCACTGGCAAAACCGACGATCGCCTGGCCCCCGTTGCGCCCGGACGCGCCGCTGCAGATCCGATCGGCCTCCAGCAACACGACCTGCAAGCCGCCGCGCGCCAGCTCGATTGCCGCCGACAGGCCGGCAAAACCGCCGCCCACCACCAAAACGTCGGTGTCGATGGATTCCTGCAGGCAGGGCTCGGCAGGGCGGCTGACGCTGACCTCGTAGTAGCTGCGCTGGTTCAGCTGCGTATCCGACGCCAGGATCGATTTGCTCCAAAAGGCCATCGTCACCCGCCCGCGGGATCGACCGGTGCATCCTGGCGCCTGGCCACCTGGCCGCACAGGTAGGTCCAGACAAAGGCCGCGGCAGCCTGACTGCTGAGCTCGGCATGGTCGTAGGCGGGTGCGACCTCGACACAGTCCATGCCGATCATGTTCAGCCCCGCCAGTTCTTCCAGGAACGTCATGACCTGGGAGCTGCTCATGCCACCGGGCTCCGGCGTACCGGTGCCAGGGGCGAATGCCGGGTCCAGGCAGTCGATGTCGAGCGTCAGGTAACACGGCCGATCCCCCAGGCGCTCGCGGATCTGGCCGATGATGGCGCCGAGCTGGTCGCCGTCCTTGCCACGCAAGGCGCGGGCAGTGAAGATCAAACCGCCCTGGTCCGCCACGTATTCCCGGGCCGCGCGCTCACCGGATGAACGCAGCCCGATCTGCACCACATGCGGTGCGCTGACCAGGCCCTCCGAGATCGCCTCCCGGGTCCAGGTACCGTGGCCGGAGGGCTCACCGAAATGGTCTTGCCAGGTATCGCAGTGCGCATCGAAATGCACCAGCGCGAGCGGCCCGTGGCGCTGATGCGCCGCGCGCAGCAGCGGCAACGTCACCGAATGGTCGCCTCCCAGGAACACGCAGTGGTGCGACGCCATCAGGCCCAGTGCTTGCGCCGTGATCGCGGAACGGACCCGTGGCAGCGGCGACGCATTGGGTAGCCGCAGATCCAGCGCATCACCCAGATGCGGCAACGGCGAAACGCCGAAATACGGATGGATGCCGTCACACAGCATCAGGCTGGCGCGCCGGATCGCCGACGGCCCGAATCGCGCGCCGGGCCGGTTCGTCACCGCGCCATCAAATGGAATACCGGCCACGGCAAAGGCCTGCTGCTCCAGCGGGCCGGCAGCGAGAAATCGGTTGCTGTCCATTGCATAAGCGAAATTACCCATGGCCATGTCGATCCTTGTCGAAAAATATGGTGCGCCGAGGCACCGGCAAGCGCCGGTTTGTCACGGACAATCCCGTGCATTCTGCCTGCTCCAAAGCCCCGGCCGTCGGCCCGCGGGCCTTTCAGGCCACCCCCGAACCAAAGCCAGCCATCCGCGATGCGCCCCTTGCCCAGCCATCTGATTGCCTATGGCTGCCTGTCGCTGAGCATGGTGTTGACCGGTAGTTATGTCGCCCTGTCCAAGCCGCTGGTAGCAGCGTTGCCGGTGTTTCTGCTGGCCTGGATGCGTTTCGGCATCGCCGCCGTCGCGATGCTGCCCTGGTTGCGCAAGCCACCCGGCGAGGCACCGCTGACGGCGCAGACCCGGTGTCTGTTGTTCCTGGAGTCCTTCTTCGGCAACTTCCTGTTCTCGATCTGCATGTTGTACGGTGTCAGCATGACCAGCGCCGTATCGGCTGGCGTGATCCTGGCCGGCATACCGGCGGTCATCGCGCTGATGAGCTGGTTGTTCCTGGGAGAACGCATCAGCCGGCGCATGTGGGCTGCCGCCGCCTGCGCAGTACTGGGCCTGGTGGTGCTGGCGCTGGCGCGTGCCGACTTCATGGCGCCACACGGCGCGGCGGACGCGCCGATCGCGCCCACGGCCTGGCTGGGCAACCTGCTGGTGTTCGGCGCCGTCCTCTGCGAAGGCTGTTATGCGGTGATCGCCAAGAAGCTGACCGGCGCGCTGGGTCCCAAACGCATCTGCGCACTGATCAATCTGTGGGGCCTCGCGCTGATGATGCCATTCGGGTTGTGGCTGGCACTGGAGTTCGACTTCGGTGCGGTCCGCACCGGCATCTGGCTGCTGTTGGTGTTCTACGCGCTGGCAGCGAGCATCGGCACGGTGTGGCTGTGGATGACCGGTGCGCGCTACCTGCCGGCGGCCCAGGGCGGCATCTTCACCGTGATGCTGCCGATCTCGGCTGCCCTGGTCGGCGTACTGGTATTGGGCGAAACCATGACGGGACTGCAATTGCTGGCATTCGCGATCGCGCTGTTCGGTGTGTTCCTGACCTGGAATCACCGCTGACAGCCGGGCTTGCCGGCGTCCCCCACCTAGAAGCGGTCGATCCGGTAAGGAGCAAGGTCCAGGCCCGTGGCCTGACCCTGCATCAGGTCGGACATGATGCGGGCGGTGACGCCGCACAGGGTCAAGCCCAGGTGCTGGTGGCCAAAGGCAAAAAATACTCCGCGGTGGCGTGGCGCCGCGCCCAGCACAGGCAGGTGGTCCGGCAAGGACGGCCGAAAACCCATCCATGTGCTGGCCGCATCCGTTCGGATGCCGGGCAGCAGCGACTGCATCTGCCGGCGCAGCAGCGCATACCGACTTGGGTCGGGCGGCAGGCGCAGGCCGCCCAACTCCACCGTGCCGGTCATTCGCAGGCCGACCGACATCGGCGTCATGATCACGCTGCGCTCGATCGAAGCGATCGGCCGTCGCATCGCGATCACGCCGGCGCCCTGCTCCCCCGGCGCCGGCCAGGGCACGGTGATGTGATAACCCCGCTCGGTGTCGAGCGGAACCCGGTAGCCCAGGCTGCGCGCCAACGGCCCCGACCAGGCGCCGGCGCAGACCAGGACCTGACGCGCATGCAGGGCCGGGCCATGCTCCGCGGTCAGGCGCACCGGGCCTTGGCCCTCCTGGTACAGCTCCAGCACCCGCACCTGCCGTACCCGCCCGGACAGGCGCTGCAGCGCCTCCACCAGGCCGGTGCAGACGGCGTGCGGATCGCAGACATGTCCGGTATCGGGGTAACACAGGGCACCGGCCACATCGGCGCTGAGCGCGGGCGCTTCGGCGTGCACGGCCTGTGCGGACAACACCTCGGTGCGGATGCCGAATCGCCCGACATCTTGCGCCTGCAGGCGGGCCGCCTGCGCGCCAGCCCCGCTCTCCCAGATACGCAGGTAGCCGTCCAGCGACAACAATGACCCGAGGCCACATGCCTGCATCAGGTCGCGCAGATCGTCGCGCGAGGTCTGCTGCAAGGCGATCAACGCAGCAATACCCCGCGCCAGCGCGCTCGGCCGGGCAGCCAGCACGAAGCGGGTCAGCCACGGCAGGATCGGCAGCAGGTAGCCGAGCCGCAGCCGCAGCGGGCTGTCCGCATCGACCAGGAAACGCCAGCTGTCGCGGATGACCTGCGGATTGGCCAGCGGTATCAGCTGCTCGGTGGCGACATGGCCGGCGTTGCCGAAACTTGCGCCCAGGCCGGGCGCCTGCAGGTCGAGCAGCAGCACCTGGCGCCCCGCGTGTGCCAGCCGGGCCGCACAGGCGGCACCGACCAGGCCTGCGCCGACCACGATGGTGTCGCTGTCCAGGCGGATTGTCACGGTCGCACCGTCGAAGAGTTCATCGTGACGGGCTCGGTCGTTGCGCTGGGTGCGAACATGGCAACGCAAGACCCGTCATGCGCCCGGGGTGATGCCCCAGGCATAGGCATCGGCCGGATCGACGAGCAACGTAGTCTCGGCGCATACATGGGCACGGCCGACGATGGAGGGCATCAGCCGCTCGCCGTCCATACGGTATTTCGCCTCGAACACGCTACCCAGCACACTTTCCTGGCGCCAGCTCGCGCCGGGCGCCAAAGCGCCGTCCGCGGCCAGGCAGGCCAGCTTGGCGCTGGTGCCGGTACCACATGGCGAGCGGTCGTAGGCACGCCCTGGGCATAACACGAAGTTACGGCCATCGTTGGCCGGATCCTGGGACGGGCCCATGAGTTCGATATGGTCGATCACGGCGCCGTCGCGGCCAGTGACGCCGGCGGCCTCCAGCGCCTGACGGATCGCCCAGGCACGATCGGTCAGTGGCTCGACCTGCGCGATCGAAATGTCGATCCCACCGGCATCGCACAGAAAGAACCAGTTGCCGCCCCAGGCAACGTCGCCATGCACCAGGCCGACGCCCGGTACCTGCAATGCCACACCATGGCGGTGCCGGTAGGCTGGTACGTTGCCGATTTCGACCACGCCCTGGCCGCGCAGCTGCACCGCAACAGTGCCCACCGGCGTATCGATTGCGTACCGTCCCGGTACCACCCGGCCCAGGTGCTCCAGGGTGGCCATCAGGCCGATCGTTCCGTGGCCGCACATGCCCAGATAACCGACGTTGTTGAAGAACACCACCGACGCCAGCGAGGCGGCCTCGCGCGGGGGCAACAACAAGGCGCCGACCACGACATCGCTGCCGCGCGGCTCGCACACGGTGGCGGCGCGATATCGGTCATGCCGGGTGCGCAGTTGCCGCACCACCTGCGGCAATGGCAGCTGGCCCATGTCGGGGAAGCCGGACAACACCAGCCGGGTGGGTTCGCCGCCAGTATGCGAATCGAGACAGACAATCTTTTCCATGCGCAGATTGTGCTGCCACCCGGCCCGCGCGGCGGGGCTGCTGCAAATCACACCCAGCCGCCGGTTGTTGTCACTGCGACTGCGGCTACGCCAGCGCGCCCGAGTGCAGCACCACGCCGTCCGGGTCGGCATACAGCCAGTCGCCCGGACGGACCCCTACGCCCTGGATCAACACCGGCACATCCCGCTCGCCCTGGCCTTGCTTGCGCGGCGGCATGGGCACCGGCGCCAGCGCCAGGATGCCGATCGGCAGCGGCAGCAGCTCGGCCACGTCACGCACGCAACCATTGACGAGAACACCGGCCCAGCCATTGCGCGCCGCTGCAGCGCCGAGATTGCCGCCGACCAGGGCGCGGCGCAGGGATGCGCCACCATCGACCACCAGCACCCGCCCCTGCCCCGGACTGTCCACCGCAGCCTTGACCAGCGTGTTGTCCTCGAAGCAGCGCACCGTGCTGACCGGCCCGGAGAATTGCGCGGCTCCGCCGAATGATCGAAACATCGGGGGCAGGACGCGAAATGCGCCGCTGGCATCGTGCTGGTGCGCATCGCACAGGTCGCATACGGGCGGGGGCTGGGACATCGTCTGTTTTCCTTCCTGCAATGGCAAATCGTCAGCGCTCGCGGCATGTTAACGCGGCAAGCTACAGCATCGCACGAAGCATCTGGCGCTTGCTTGCGCACGCGTTGCGAGATCAGGGCGCGCGCCTGCGGGTCCGGCGCTGACGATGCAGGGCATCCAACATCCGCATGGCCCGAGCGAAGAGCCGCATTTCCGGGCGCAAAAAAAACAACACGCCAGAGTGAAAAAGATGCTCTTTCACTTGGAAACCGGGTTCTTCTCCAGTAGCATCCGCAGTGCCGGAGGAGAAGCAGTTCTTCGCTGGTGATTAATCAACTTCGAGAAGGACAATCAATCATGGCAACTGCAAAAAAAACCCCGGCCAAAAAGGTCGTCGCCAAGAACGCTGCATCCGCAAAAAAAGCAGCACCGGCGAAAAAAGTAGCGGCGAAGAAAGCTGCTCCGGCCAAACAGGCCGCTCCTGCGAAGAAGGCTGCCCCTGCGAAGAACGCCGCTCCTGCGAAGAACGCCGCTCCTGCGAAGAACGCCGCTCCTGCGAAGAAGGCGGCTCCTGCGAAGAAGGCCGCTCCGGCCAAAAAGGCTCCTGCTGCGAAAAAGGCTCCCGTCAAGAAGCGCGCTGTCAACGCCGCCTTCATGAAGGCCATGACGCCGAGTCCCGCTCTGGCCGCGGTTGTTGGTTCCTCTGCGCTGCCGCGTACCGAAGTGGTCAGCAAGCTGTGGGCCTACATCAAGAAGAACAAGCTGCAGGACGCAGTCAACAAGCGCATGATCAACGCCGATGCCAAGCTCAAGGAAATCTTCGGCAAGATGCAGGTCTCCATGTTCGAGATGGCCGGCCTGATCGGCAAGCATCTGAAGTAAGCGTCCATACGCGATTCCCCGGGGCCGACCACCGTCGGCCCTTTTTTTCGCCTGCGTCGGGCGGCATCCGGTTGCGGGAACGCGGTGCTGCACCGACGGCTGCCACCGCTGTCAGTCCAGCGTGATCGTCTGCGCCAGCACCAACCCCGGCGGTGGTTCGTAATCGGCGACGACCCAGCACCGGTCTGCCTTGGCAGACAACTCGCGCAACAGTCCCGTGACCGCAAGGATCGACGCCTTGTCCAGCGCAGCGAACGGCTGATCGATCAGCGTCAGCGGCGCGCCGCTGACAACGGCAGCCAACAACCACACCTTGCGCCGTGAGCCGGTGGACAACATGAACATCGGTTTGTCCTGATGCTCGCGCAAGCCCAGTCGCTCGATCAACTCGGCCACGGCGGCGCGGTCGAAGCCGCGGTCGTTCGCGGGCAGCGTGTCCAGCCAGGCCAGTGGCGACAGTTGCGGCGCCAACTCGGACCGCGGGTCGGTGCGAAATACCTGGGTTCGATACCGCAGTGGATCCTGATCCAGTCGCAGACCGGCAACCTGCAACACACCACTATCGGCTGGCAATTCGCCTGCCAGCAGGCGCAGCAAGCTCGTCTTG
The DNA here is from genome assembly GCA_038247175.1 of Burkholderiales bacterium. Lineage (GTDB taxonomy): Bacteria > Pseudomonadota > Gammaproteobacteria > Burkholderiales > Burkholderiaceae_C > CAISIP01. The sequence goes on from JBBRVD010000052.1 coordinate 16,573, forward strand.
CCCGTGCTCTCGTCCCCCTTCACCAGCGTCAGCCCGGCGGGAAATCGCGCGCTCCAGTGCGAGAACAGCGAACGCTGCGGATAGGAAAAACACAGGCCGTCAACCTGCGCGATGGTCAGCGCGTCCGCGGCCATCGCACTTCCTTGCAGCCCATTGCACGCCGGGCCTTCCCTGCCACCGACACCAGGAGGGGCAACACGACGGCGACCCCTCACTCGGCCGCGGGGCTGGCCCGGGACCGCACGCGGCGCGCGCGGCCCAACGCATGCTCGACCAGTTGCGCCTGCATGCCGTACATGTCGGCAAACGCCTGCACGGCGTGGGTACCGGACTCGAACGCACGCAGCAACGCCTCGTCCTTGGCCTGGGCAGAGCGCGCCTCCTGCAAGGCCTCGTCGAGCAAGGCGTTGGCTTGCGTGTCACGGCTGTGCACCAGGGCGGCATAGGTGTCGGGACTCAGGCCGGAGCGTTCGAAGGCTTGCTGTATGCGGCGGCGCAGGCCGGGGGTCAGGTCTTCCGTATTGCGCGCCTGCCGGCGGCGGAATACCTCCAGCAGCGCCTGGTACACGTGTTCGGGTGCCATCGGTTCGACCGGCTTGCCGGACAGGTCATGACGCTGGCGCCCATCGGCCACCGCAATCAGGTAACGCGTGGAGCGGGTGTGCAGCGCCAGCGCCGACTTCAAGGTCGCCTGGTCGAACAGGTCCGGATGGGCCTGCAGCAGGTCCTGGAAGATGCCACGCTTGAGCGGCAGGAAGTCGGCACCGAAAAGTTGCGGGTACCGCGTAGCCAGTTGCTGCAGCGCCGGCATCGCTTCGGCACGTTGGGGTGGCTTGCGCGCTTTGCCGTGCGCGCCTGGTTCGGGATCGGGGGAGGATGTGGTCATGGAAGATCGTGGGTTGGATGGTGCAACGGACAGAACCGTCATGGTGGCCGCGCCGAATGGAACCAGCCGGACGGCAGCGCCGTTGACCGATCTTTGCGATGCCGACCGAAGGCGCGCCAGTGATCAGCGTTTGCTCAGTGCGGCCTGGGTGATGGCACTGAGCGTGCCACGCGTGGTGATGACTTGCGGATCGAGCGCCACTTCGATCAACGTGCCTTGCTCGCGCTCGAGCGCCGCCAGCAGCTCGAACTCGAACTGCGCGGTACGCTCGATTTTCACGCCAACATAACCGTAAGCCTGCGCCAGTGCGGCGAAATCCGGGTTGCGCAGCGCCGTGCCGGCACGCCGGTTCGGATACTCGCGCTCCTGGTGCATGCGGATCGTGCCGAACATGCCGTTGTTGAGCAACACGACGATGCTCTTGGCACCATATTGGGCGGCGGTTGCCAGCTCCTGGCCGTTCATCAGGAAGTCGCCGTCGCCGGCCATCGTCAACGCAATCCGGCCGGTGGTGATCGCAGCGGCAATACCCGCCGGCACACCGTAACCCATCGCTCCGACGGTGGGCGCAAGCTGGGTCTTGTGACCCTTGGCCAGGCCGTGGTGGCGAAAGAACCGGTGGGTCCAGTTGGCGAAATTGCCGGCGCCATTGGTCAGCACCGCGTCCGCCGGCAGGTGTTTCTGCAACAGGGCCACGATCGCCGGCATGTCGATGTCGCCAGGCAGAACCTGCGGCTGCAAGTTGGACTCGTAGTCCGCATGGCAGGCCTGCGCCCAGGCGGACCAGGGCACGGTGTCGGGCGCTGGCAACTGCGCGAGCGCAGCGGCGGCGGCCTGCATGCCGGCGTTGATCGCCAGGTCGGTCTGGTAGACACGGTTGAGTTCATCGGCGCCGGCATGGATGTGCACCAGTTTCTGTGGCAGCCGAGGCACCGGCATCAGGTTGTAGCCGCCGGTGGTCATCTCGCCCAGGCGCGGCCCGAACGCGATGATCAGATCACTTTCGCGCACACGCGCGGCCAGCTTCGGATTGATGCCGATGCCCACATCGCCGGCATACAACGCATGGTGGTTGTCGAACGTATCCTGGAAGCGAAACGCATTGGCCACCGGCAACTGCCACTGCTCGGCAAAATGCTCGAGCAGCCGGGCGCCCGCGGGCGTCCAGCCGCTGCCGCCGGCAATGACCAGAGGGCGCTGGCACGCACGCAGCAGTTCACCGACTGACTGCGCCTGGCGCGGGTCGCAGCCAGCCTGCACCGGCTCCACGCGCGGCAGCGCTTGCAGCGGCAGGTCATCGGGCAGCACCTGCGCCAGCATGTCCTCGGGCAGCACCAGAACGACCGGGCCGGGGCGCCCGTTCATTGCCATGGCAAAGGCGCGCGCCACGTATTCCGGAATCCGCCGCGCATCGTCGATACGTTCGACACGCTTGGCCATGCCCTTGGTGCTCGGTCCGAAGAAACTGCAGAAATCTACCTCCTGGAACGCCTCGCGGTCCCGCGTCTCACTAGCCACGTCACCGACGAACAACACCATCGGGGTCGAGTCCTGGAACGCGGTGTGCACGCCGATCGATGCATTGGTGGCGCCCGGGCCCCGGGTGACGAAACACACGCCGGGCCGGCCGGTCAGCTTGCCGTGGGCCTCGGCCATGAACGCGGCGCCGCCTTCCTGGCGACAGATCACGAACCGGATCCGGTCCTCGTGCAGGTGAAATCCGTCGAGCGCTGCAAGAAAACTCTCTCCAGGCACACCGAATGCGTGGGTGACTCCCTGGGCTATCAGGCATTCGACGAGAAGATGGCCAGCGATTCTTTCGGTCATACGCCGCATTGTCCCCCATGGGTGGCCCGGCCCGCCGGCGGCCGTCAGGGGCTCAAGCAATTGCCGCTCGCGCGCTCAGGCCGTTTGCAGCCGCACCGACGTGCGCCGGCCGACGCCGAGCGCCGCACCGACGGCGAGCAGCAGCACCAACGCAGCACCGTAAAACGTCAGACTGAACCAGCCTCGGTCCATGAACATTCCGAACATCACCGGAGAGATCGCGAAACCGACGTCCAGCCCCGAATACACCATGCCGTACACGCGCCCGGTGGCGCCTTTGGGCGTGGCCTTCTTGATCATCATGTCGCGCGAAGGACCACCAATGCCGACCGCAAAACCGGTGGCCGCCAACACCACCATCGTGCCGGTCGCGCCCAACAGGCCGGTTCCGCACAGCCCCAGCAACAAGGCCGCAACCCCCATGCAGGTGGCCACGACACGGTCGCTGTCGGCGATACGCGCTGCAACAACGCCGCCGATCAGGATGCCGACGGCACCACACAACATGTAGGCCGTCAGCGTGGCGGAGGCCTGCTTGAAGCTGACCTGGTGCATGGCCTGCAACAACGAGACGGAGAAACTCTGGACCACGGCCAGCGTCATGCTCGAGAGCAGGAAAAAGGCAAAACACCACCACACCACCGGCAGCTTCATGAACGCCAGATCGTGCTCGGCGTTGCCGTCGGTAGCGCGCGGCGCGACGACCGTGTGGATCTTGTCGCGCTGCAGCACCAGCAGCAGCAGGATCGCGGCATACATCACCGCTGCCGCCAGGTAGGCGACGTGCCAGTTGTACAGACTGGTGAACACCGCAAAAAACACCGGCGCCGCGGCCCAACCCAGGTTGCCGGTGATGCCGTGCACACTGAAGGCGTATCCCAGACGCGGCGCCGAGACGCGCTGATTCATGATGGTGAAGTCCACCGGGTGGAAGGGCGAGTTGCCAAAACCGGCCAGCGCCGCAGCCAGCACCAGCGCCGCATACCCGGTTGCGCTGGACGCGACGACACAGGCCAGAATGAAGAACACCAGCGACCCGAACAGGACCGGCCGCGCGCCCATGCGATCGACCAGGAAACCGCTGGTGGCCTGGCCCAGGCCGGAGATCACGAAAAAAACCGACATCAGCAGGCCGAGTTCGGAATAACTGAAGCCGAACTCCTGGAGGAAAACCGGGAACATCACCGGCAACAACAGGTGCGAGAAGTGCGAGCTGGCATGCGCCAGACCGACCATGCCGATGATGGCGGCGTCCTGGCGCAGGGGCACCGGATTGTCGGCAGCGATGGTGGAACGGGGCATGGCGAGATGGTAGTGGGCAACGGCACTGCCGGATCGCGACAATAAGACAATAATCGTCGATATTGCGCCAATTGCATATGCGCCGCAGAACCCGACAAACCATCCAGATACGCGACCTGGGAGACATCCACCATGTGACTCCCACGCCGCAGCGGCCGGTGCGGTGCCGCGCCAGCGCACTGGCAACCGATGCGCACTTCGAGCCGCACCACCACCCCTGGTCGCAACTGGCGTATTGCGCCAGCGGCCTGATCGAAGTGACCGTGGATACCGCGCAGGCACAGACGACCTACCTGTTGCCGCCATCGCGCGCGGTCTGGATTCCGCCGCTGGCGCGGCACGCGGTCACGGTGGTCGAGACAGCGCAGGTCTGCACCTTGTATCTGCACCCGGACGCCACGCCGCCCGCGTGGACCGGTTGCCGGGTGCTGACGGTCTCGGCGCTGCTGCGCGAGTTGGTGCAAGCCTTGCAAGACATCGCTCCCGGCAGCCGCGACCAGGCACTGATGCAGTTGGTGCTCGACGAACTCGTCCACGCGGATACGCTGAGCCTGGGGGTTCCGCTGCCGCGCGACAAACGCCTGCGCAGCCTGTGCGAACTGGTGTTGCGCGACCCCGGCGGGCGCGCCACGCTGGCCCACCGGGCCCGCCAGATCGGCGCCAGCGAACGCACCATCACCCGGCTGTTTCGCACCGAGCTCGGCACCAGCTACCAGCAATGGCGCCAGCAGGTGGTGCTGGCCCATGCGCTGCCGCTGCTGGCGCGCGGCTTGCCGGTCAGCGCGGTCGCAGCCGCCAGCGGCTACACCAGCGACAGCGCGTTCTCGGCCATGTTCAAGCTGGCGATGGGACAATCGCCCAGCCATTTTCAGAGCCGCCAGGCCTCGGATTGGCGTTGACACCGAGCACAACCCACACCCGCCGCGACCCCTTCGATGC
>JBBRVD010000053.1:0-21003 GCA_038247175.1 Burkholderiales bacterium
GAGGACTACGCCGACACGCTGACGGCCGAGCGCGTGCGCCGTGCGATCAAAGGCTACGCCTGGGAAGGAACGCAGCGCGAAACGCTGCTGGAAGAGAAGATCACGCTCACGCAGTTCAAGAAAGCGGCCGAGTGGCTGGCCAGGGTCGATGCGATCAAACGCGCCGAAGGGCTGGTCGACGAGGGCGACGGCAAAGGCGATCTGGTCGAGCAGGCGGCGTCCAAGACCAGCCAGCGCAAACGCTTTGACAAGATCGAGACCAGGATCGACGATGGCGTGCTGCGGGTTGAAGGCGTGCGCCGCATTTCCGATAGGGCGCCCGGCCTGGGTGGCAGCTTCACCTATTGCACCCTCGGCGAAGCGGTGGATCTCAACAAGCTGCTCAGCGGCGAGAAGCTGCCCGGGTTTGACGCTCTGGGCGCCTGGCTGTTCTACACGGCCACGGGTGGCGTGTTGCCGCCCGCACCCCTGAAGGCGCCGGCGTGGTACCTGGGTGAAGCGAAAGACAGCCATGTGTGGCTGGTCTACAGACCTGAGTTGAATTTCCTGAAAAGCCCCGAAGCGGCACTCACGCTGAGCCTGGCCAGGCAGTTCCGGAACTGGGGTAAGGCGCACGATGCCCAACGCGAGCGCAAGCCGCTGCGACACCTGGTGTTTGCACCGGCGAAATACCTGAGCAACCGCCAGTTGCAGGAGCATGGCGTGGACTACGCGCCGCTGCCGTTTGCGCTGTACCGCGAAGCCTGAGGGACGTTGCCATGCTTGAAGACCGTTTTGACCAGAGGCTGGCCCATTTTCGCGACGCGGTGGCAGCCCTGAAGCTGGCCCTTGTGCAGCCGGAGGACGAGTTCATGCGTGACTCGATCATCAAGCGCTTCGAGCTGAGTTTTGAAACCGCGCGCAAGGTCCTGCGACAGTGGCTGGTGGACCAGCAAGAGGTGACCTACGAGTCCACCAAGAAGGCGGTGATGCAAGCGGCTTTCAAGACCGCGCTGGTGCGTGATGCCGACGTTTGGGCCGAGATGGCTGCGGCGCGTAACGATTCTTCGCACGAGTACGACAAGGCCAAGGCCATCGAGATTGCGGCCTTTGTCCGCACACGCGCGATCGCGGGGTTCGACGCGTTGCTGGTCAATCTGGAGGGCCGCTGATGGTGAAACTGACACCGCAGCAAAGGCAAGATGAAGCGCTGACGCGGCGTGACAGCGGGGTGGCTGTCGGTTCGCTACAGCGCCTGCTGCGCGTGCTGGAGAATACGCCCTGCGTCCAGGCTGTGTGGTTGTTTGGCTCCAGGGCGGCGGGCACGCAGCGAGAGGAATCAGATGTGGACATTGCGCTCGACGCGCCGGATATGACGTCCGCCGAAGAGGCTTCGCTGCGGCAACGCATCGACGACCTCGGCCTGTTGTATGGCATCGATCTGGTGCGCCTGGAGCACGTCAAGAACGATGCGTTCATGCAACAGATCGAGCGGCACAAGCGGCTGCTGTGGTCGCCGGTGCAGCACGTGACCAACGTGGAGGAACTGGGTGGCGTCCAGATGAAGGGGTTTCAGTCTGCGGTGCTCCAGCAGTTGGCCCGGTACCTGGATGAGCTGAAAAAACACCAGGTGCAGGCGCTTCAAGCCGCGGCCGCGCTGCGGGCAATGGAAGGCATGGAGGACCTGGCAAGCGAGGCGGCGGACTTTCCGAAGAAGGCGTGGGCAGCGCTGGGCAAGGCCAGAGCGCTGCCGCCCGCGTTCAGAGCACAGCCCTATTCCAGCCGCTTCGACGGTGCAGGCCGCGCGATCCCCAATGTGTGCCTGAAAGTGCCCACGGGCGGCGGCAAGACGCTGCTGGCAGCGGCCAGCGTGGCGCGGGTGTTCAGTGCCTACCTCAACCAGCACACTGGGCTGGTGTTGTGGGTGGTGCCCCATGAAGCGATTTACCGACAGACGCTCAAGACGCTGAGCGATCGCGACCATCCCTACCGCCAGATGCTGAACGTCGCGGGCGCCGGGCGGGTGAAGATACTGGAGAAGAACGCACCGCTGTCGCGTCTGGATGTGGAGTCGCACCTGTGCGTGATGGTGCTGATGCTGCAATCCGCCGCGCGGCAGAGCAAGGAGACACTGCGCTTTTTCCGCGACAGGGGCAATGTGCTGGGCTTCTTGCCGCGCGAGGACGACATCGAGGCGCATTGGGAGCTGCTGTGCGCGGTGCCCAACCTGGACGCCTATGGCAGCCCATGGCAAAGCGCCGAGGAGGCGCGGGCACAGAAGGGCTCCATTGTCAAAAGCTCGCTGGGCAATGTGATGCGCCTTTTGCAGCCGATGGTGGTGATTGACGAAGGTCACCATGCCTATTCGGAGAACGCGCTGTCCACGATCGACGGATTCAACCCGTGCTTCATGCTGGAGCTGTCGGCGACGCCGCGTGTGGCGTCGGCCAAGGGTCGGGGGTCGAACATCCTGGTGGACGTGCGCGGGACCGACCTGGACGATGCCGAGATGATCAAGCTGCCGATCCACGTCGAAGTGCGGCGCTGGACCGACTGGCAGGCCTGCCTGGCGGCATCGCTGCACCAGTTGGATACATTGCAGCGCGATGCCGAGGCGCTGCACGCGGAGACGGCGCGCTACATCCGGCCGATCTTGCTGGTTCAGGTGGAGCGCACCGGGGCGGACATGCGCGACGCGGGTTTCATCCACGCCGAAGACGCCAAGGCCTACCTGTTGCAACTCGGGTTGAACGAACGTCAGATTGCGATCAAGACGTCTGAGAAGGATGATCTGAAACAACCCGAGAACATCGACCTGATGTCACCCCAGTGTGAGATCAGGGCCATCATCACCAAGCAGGCGCTGCAAGAGGGTTGGGACTGCCCGTTTGCCTATGTGCTCAGCGCGCTGGCGGCTGGCCGTAACCCGGCGGCGATGACACAGCTGGTAGGGCGCATCTTGCGTCAGCCGCAGGTGACCAAGACGGGGCGAAAAGCGTTGGATGCTTGCTACGTGCAGTGTTTCGACGCCAAGACGGCCGATGTGGTGAAGTCCATCAAACAGTCACTGGAAGGTGAGGGCATGGGAGACCTGGCCGTGTCGGTGCATGGCGACGCGAGCGCGACGGAAAAAGCGCAGCGCCGCATCCCCTTGAAGCGCCGCGCCGCGCTGGCAGATCTGCGCATTTTTGTGCCCAAGGTGACCTGGGCCGAGCCGGGTGAGCCACGGCGCGAGCTGGTGTACGAGAGTGACGTGCTGGCGCGACTGGATTGGGCGTCATTGAACGTGGATGCACTGGCCATGGCCTGGGCGCCCGATCAGCAGATGGGTGGTGCCCAGCACTTGACGATCGACCTGTCTATCCTGTCTCGGAACGCCCACGCTCGGCAAACCCAGGACGCAGCCCAGACGGAAACGTTGGACCGCTCGCGCATGGTGCGGTCGTTGCTCGACCTGGCGCCCAACGCATGGCTGGTCTGGGAATGGGTAGATCGGGTTATCGAGCGGCTGACGCAACAGGGGATGGCGCAGTCCGTGCTGGCCCATTCCGTGTCGTCGTTGACCGAACGTTTGCGCATGGATATCGAGAAAGAGCGTGATCGCCTGGCTCAAGACGTGTTCAACCGGCTGGTTGATCAGGGCCTGGTGCAGTTCTCTCTGCGGGCGGATGCGATGGACTACGAACTTCCACAGTCCGCCGAGCTCTTGCTGGCCAGTCCGCCACCGGTGTTGCAGCGCCCGGATGCGCGTGCTGTCGAGAAGAGTCTGCTGGAGCCAGCCTTGCACACGCCGGACATGAACGATCTGGAGGTCGCGTTTGCGGGCTATCTGGACCAGAAAGCGGCGCTGCGCTGGTGGCATCGCAATGTGGCGCGGACGCAGTACGGCCTGCAAGGTTGGAAACGCCACAAGGTCTACCCCGATTTTGTCTTTGGCGTGGTCAACCAGAACGGTCAAACCCGTACCGTGGTCATGGAAACCAAAGGCCTGCAGTTCGAAGGCAACTCGGACACCGGTTACAAGCAGGCCTTGCTCGCCAGGTTGACGCAAGCGTTCAAGGACGAGCGGTTCGCGCGCGCGGGTGAATTGACCCTTGAAGCAAAAGACCGCATCGACGTGGTCTGTGATCTGGTGTTCCAGGGTGACTGGCGTGGGACCCTGGAGCATCGCTACTTTGCGTCCTGACGGTGCATCATCCAACAGCGAGACGCCATCCTCATGATCACGATTTCCTGCCAGTTCGATTCCGGCGCCATCGAGGTGCTGCGCGCCGACGACCCTGCTGACATCGCGCTGCGCATCCGCAGCGACAACGCAGCCGATTTCGCGCAGTGGTTCCATTTTCGGCTGCAGGGCGCGGCCGGCGTGCCGGTGACGCTGCGCTTCGTCAACGCCGGGCAGTGTGCGTATGCCAACGGCTGGGAGGGTTACCGCGTCGTTGCCAGTCACGATCGGCAGCACTGGCAGCGCATCGACACCGACTACGACGGCACGGTGATGACGGCGCGGCTGACGCCAGACAGCAACAGCGTGTACCTGGCCTATTTCGAGCCGTATTCCTGCGAGAGGCACCTGGACCTGCTCGCATCCGCCTGCGTCTGTCGGCATGTGCAGCTAGAGCGCCTGGGCGCGAGTCTGGACGGGCGCGATATGGACCTGCTGCGCGTCACCGATGCGGCAAGCCCGGTGCCCGAGGCCGACCGGCGCAGCGTTTGGCTGATCGCGCGCCAGCATCCCGGCGAAACGATGGCCGAGTGGTTCGTTGAAGGTCTGCTGGAGCGGCTGCTCGATGGCGCCGACCCGGTGGCGCGGATGTTGCTGCAGCGCTGCGTCTTTCACGTCGTGGCCAACATGAACCCGGACGGCAGCGCGCGCGGCAACCTGCGCACCAACGCGGCCGGCGCCAACCTGAACCGGGAATGGCTGGAGCCCAGCATGGAACGTTCCCCCGAAGTGTTCCTGGTGCGCCGCAAGATGGAGCAGACCGGTGTCGACCTGTTCCTGGACGCGCACGGCGACGAGGCGCTGCCCTACAACTTTGTTGTCGGCTGTGAGGGGATTGCCGACTTTTCCCCGCGGCTGCAGCAACTGCAGGACGACTTCAAGGCCAGCTGGATCGCCAGCTGCCCGGACTTCCAGGACCGGGTCAATTACGGCCCGGCGCGCCCCACGCAGGCCAACCCGACCGTGGCCACGAACTGGGTCGCGCAGCGTTTCGACTGTCTGTCGTTCACGATCGAGATGCCGTTCAAGGACAATGCCGACCTGCCGGATGGGGTGACGGGGTGGAATGGGGAGCGTTCGCGCAAGCTGGGTGCGAGTGTGTTGCAGCCGTTGTGGGGGGTGGTGGGGCGGCTGCGCTGAGCGCAGCCTGTGCGATGATCGATCCGACGCCCGCGTCAACATAGCCCCGTCACCAGGAAGCCCCATGAGACCGCCCGATGAAGACCCGGCCATTCCCGCAAACTCTGGCGTGCTGCGGCTTCTGACGGTGCTGGTGACCATTGCGCTGGCCTGGATCCTGCTGCCCTTTTACGGGGCCATCATGTGGGGCGTCATCATCGCGCTGTTGTTTGTGCCGCTTTACCGCCGCATGTTGCCGCGCCTGAAGCGGCGGCGAACCCTGGCGGCGTTGCTCACCCTGGTGCTGGTGCTGGTGGTGGTCATCCTTCCGCTGGCGTTGGTCACCGCCGCGCTGGCGCGCGAGGCAGCCCAGTACTACGAGCAGCTTCAATCGGGTGATGTGAATCCGGGGCGTTACTTCCGGGGCTTGTTCGATGCTTTGCCGGCCTGGGCGACGGCTTGGCTGGACGGCTTTGGCCTGTTCGACTTCGAGGCCCTGCAAGGCCGCTTGTCCGACCTGTTGGCAAAAGGCAGCCAGTTCATCGCCGCCCAGGCGCTGAACATCGGTCAGAACACATTCGAATTGGTGACTTCCATCTTCATCGCGCTGTACCTTGCCTTCTTCCTGATTCGTGACGGGGACGACATTGCGCGCACGCTGCAACGCGCGATTCCCCTGGCGCCGGCGCACAAGCGGGAGTTGCTGGAAAAGTTTGCCACCGTCATTCGCGCGACGGTCAAGGGCAACCTGCTGGTGGCACTGATACAGGGCGCACTGGGTGGCCTGGCACTCTGGTTCCTGGGGGTCGGCGGGGCTCTGCTGTGGGCCGTGGTGATGGCCTTCCTCTCTTTGCTGCCAGCCATTGGTGCGGGCTTGGTGTGGGTGCCGTTCGCGGTCTATTTCCTCGTGACCGGCGCGATATGGCAAGGCGTGGCGTTGATCGCCTACGGTGTGCTGGTGATCGGTTTGGTCGACAACCTGCTGCGACCCGTGCTGATTGGCAAGGACACGCGCATGCCCGACTACCTGGTGCTGATCACCACCCTGGGCGGCATGACGGTATTCGGCATCAATGGGTTCGTGCTCGGGCCGACAATCGCGGCCATGTTCATCGCGGTCTGGCATATCGTCGGAAAGACCAGGCGCGAGCCGGGCTGAGCGGGCCCGTCATCGAGCAGACTGCGGTGCATCGCACCAAGCCTTCCCGCACGGCGTCCGTCAGGCGTAATAGGCCGCGACAAAGTCGGCGAAGCTGCCGGTGTCCTGCGACTCAATGCGGCTTTGTTGCGTCAGCGACTCACGCGTCGCCGCTTCGAAAAACGCCTGCGTCCGCGCATCCAGCGGCTGCGCCAGCAAGGCCTGCTTGTGATGTCCGGACGCGAACATCGTGTACTTGAAGAAGCCACCATGCGCGCGTGCAGCCTCCAGCACCTGGGCCGAAGGCGTCTGATCCGGGTTGTCGATGCGCTGGCGCAACAGCCGCATGGCGCCGGTGTGACGGCTGCTGCCGTAGGCGGTGTCCAGCATCTCGGCAAACGGCGCCATGTCGTCGAACAACTCGTGCGCGAGCGGGCGGAACGGCTGCTCCTGGTTGTGCACGACAAGGTGCAGGTCGCTTTGCCGGCCACGGTTCACGATGCGGCGCTTGTTCTCGTCGTTCTCGCCCTGTTCGCGCGCGCTGATCGGCGGGCTGTCGCGGAACAGGCACATCAGCAGCAACACGTCGACAAAACTGGCCTGTTCCGGCGTGATGCCGATGTCGACCATCGGGTTGAGGTCGAACAGACGCATCTCGATGTACTCGACGCCGCGCAAGCGCAGGCCCTTGGCCGGGCGGTCGGACGAGACGCGTTTCGGGCGCATCGGCGCATAGAACTCGTTCTCGATCTGCAAAAGGTTGGCACTGAGTTGTTTCCAGTGGTCGCCTTCGCGCACGCCGAGTTCCTGGTAATACGGGTCGGGGGTGCGGATCGCAGTTTCCAGCGCCGCGGTGTACTCGGCCAGCGAATTGAAGTTGACGTTGAGGTTGGACTGCGCGCTGTTTTGATAACCGAGGTCGCTCATGCGCAGACTGGTGGCGTACGGGCCGTACAGGCTGCCTGGCACCAGTTGCTGCAGGCCGGAACTGCGCCCTTGCAGGAACGATTCGCAGATCGCCGGTGATGCGCCGAACAGGTAGGGAACCAGCCAGCTGTAACGCAGGAAGTTGCGGATCAGGTCGAAATAGCGGGTGCTGATGAAATCCTGCCTGTCACCATCAGCCGCGCAGCAGTCATACAGTGCGCTCCAGAAATCGTCTGGGAGCGACCAGTTGTAGTGCACGCCGGCGATGGCCTGCATATGGCGGCCGTAACGCAGGCCCAGCCCTTCGCGGTAGACGCGTTTCATCTTCGCGCGGTGGGAACTGCCGTAGTCGGCCAGCGGAATGCGGCTGTCGTCGCCGATCACGCAGGGCATGGAGCTGGCCCACATCGTTTCCTCGCCCAGTGCCGGCGTGACGAAGCGGTGGATGTCGCGCAGGAAACGCAGCGGTTCGTCGAGCTCGGTGCTCGGCGGCGTGATGAACTCGAGCAGCGACTCCGAGTAATCGGTGGTGATCCAGGGGTGGGTGAGCTTGGAGCCCAGCGAGCGCATATGCGGTGTCTGCGCCAGCGAGCCCTGCGCGTCGATGCGCAGGCATTCCTTTTCGAAGCCGCGTCGGATTCCGCGCAGCACCTGGGCCTGGACCCGCTGGGAGAATTGCCCGATGGCGTCGCAACAGGTGAACTTCAACATAAGGCAGTCTTCTTCTTGATCATCAAGGGGCTGGCAGTATGGCAGTTTTCCGGGTCACGCCTCGCCGCATCGCGTCACGACCGGCATCGGGTTGGGACCATGGCCATGATTACAGCGCCGGCACCCGATCGAACCAGGGCGCAGCCAGCTCGATCTGCGCCGCCAGCGCCAGCAATTGCGCGTCGGCGCCGAAACGCGCGACCAGCTGCACGCCTACCGGCAGGCCGTCGGCGCTCCAGTGCAACGGCAGGCTCGCCGCGGGCTGCCCGGTCGCGTTGAAGGGTGTCGTGAACGGCGCCAGGCCGAAGCTGGCCCGCACGAACGCATCCAGGTCGTCGGTGTCGGTGCCCAGCGTGCCCAGTTGCGGCGGCGCGGCAGCCATGGTGGGCGTCAGCAGGATGTCGACCTGCTCGAAGAACTGCCCGATGCGCCGGACCTCGCGGTTGATCAGTGGAAACTGCGTCGCGTAGTGGGTGCCGGAGATGGTGCGCCCATGCGCGACTGCGGCATGGGTCACGCGTTCGAGTTCGTCGGCGCGCGCCGGGCGGCCGAGTTGTTGCTCGCGCGCGCCGACGTTGGCGGCCAGGCCGGTCATCATGATGGTCATCACGGCCTGGAACAGGGCGTCATAGTCGAATGCCGGTGTGGCTGCCTCGACGCGGTGCCCCAGGCTGGCCAGCAACTGCGCCGTCGCCTCGACGGCGGCGCGGCATTCGGCATCGACCGGCCGGCCGGCAAAGTCCTGCAGCATGTAGGCGACACGCAGCGCGCCGGGCGGGCGCTTGATGCTGTCCAGGAAGGATTCGGCCGGGCGCTGCGTGAAATACGGCGCACCCACGTCCGGCCCGGCCGTGGCGTCCAGGATGGCGGCGCTGTCGCGCACCGTGCGCGTGACCGCGTGTTCATGGCTGATGCCGTGCGCCGCGTCGCCACGATGCGGGCCGTAGGGCAGCAGGGCGCGAGTCGGCTTGAGCCCGAACAGGCCGTTGCAGGACGCCGGGATCCGGATCGAGCCGCCGCTGTCGGTGGCGTGACTGGCCGGCAATATGCCGCTGGCCACCGCGGCGCCGGCGCCGCCGCTGGAGCCGCCAGCGATATGGGCCAGGTTCCATGGATTGCGTGTCGGGCCGTGCAGCGCCGGCTCGGTGGTTATGTTCATGCCGAACTCGGGCGAATTGGTGCGGCCGATAATCACGAACCCGGCGCGGCGCAATCGGGCCACGGTCTGCGAGTCGAAATCATGCACCTGGCCGGCGAACAGGCGGCTGCCATGCGTCAGCGGCATGTCCTGCACCGGTGCATGCAGGTCCTTGATGCAATAGGGTACTCCGGCAAACGGACCGTCGGCGCCCGAGACCGGCGCGCTGGGTGCCAGCGCGGGCTGGTGCAGGTACGGCACCGCATTGATCGTCGGGTTGACGGCCTGCAGTCGCTCCAGCGCGGCCTGCATCACCTCGGCGCGCGAGACTTCCCGCTGGCGCACCAGGCCGGCCAGGCCGAGCGCGTCGAAGGATCGATATTCGTCGAATGTCATGGGCCGTCCATGGTCGGGTCAGGCCCGGGCCGGGTCTGCGCCACCATCTTAATCAGTCCGGGCTCGGCCTCGGTGACTTTTCACACGGCGTCAGGCAAGCGGGTGTCGGGTCGGCGCTGCAGGCGTGTGAAAGTCAGTTCGCCGGTGGCAGCGGCACGGAGCCGAGCGCGACCGCAGTCACGCCGTTCTGGGGCGAGCCATCGATCAGCTTGTCCGAATAGGTCAGATAGACCAGCACGTTGCGCCTGCGGTCGAGCATGCGCACCACGCGCAGCTTCTTGAACAGCACCGAGATGCGCTCGTTGAACATCTCTTCCTGCGCGTCCATCGCCTTGCCGGTGAACGAGATCGGTCCGACCTGGCGACAGGCGATCGAGGCCTCGGCCTTGTCCTCGGCCAGGCCGATGGCGCCCATGACGCCGCCGGTGCGCGCGCGCGAGACATAACAGGTGACTCCATTGACCTTGGGGTCGTCGTACGCCTCGACCACCACCTTGTGATTGGCGCCGATCAGGATGAACGCGGTGGAGACCTCGCCGACTTTCTCGGCTTGGGCCAGGCAAGAGAACAGCAGACCGGCGAGCAAAGGCAGGAGAGGGCGCATGGGGGTACCTTTCATGGCGGGACACGGCCGCTGTGGCATGCAGCCATTGTTGATCAAGTGTGAACAATGCCCGCGGCAAATAGGAAAAAAGCGGACAGGTCGGGTCAGATTCAGCGGGGGTGGCGCCACTTTCCGCCACAATGGGGTCATGTCCGCACACAAGACGTCGACCCATCCCCCGTCCGGCTCGGCATCTCTTGAGCCAGCCTGCGGGGCTTCCTTGGGTGCATCCGGGCCATTTGTCGACGGCCAACCGTCGTTCGACTTCCGCTCCAGCCCGTTTTGCGCCGACGCACAGGCACTGGCGCGTGCGACCGGTCGATGCCTGGAGACCTGCCGTCAGGAACTGTTCATTGCCGAGGGCGACATGGTGCTTGCCTACCAGTTGCTGACCGCCGGCTACGAGGCCGAACCGGTCTTTCCCACGTTGCATTGACGCCCCGATATCACGCTGAGGTGTGCCGAGGCCGCGTCCTCGCGCGGTTGTGATTCCAGCGTACCGCGAGGCTGCGCCGTCAAGCCGTGCCACCCGAACTGGCCGGCCAGCGCGATCGGGGGTCAGGCAGAATTGTGCCTGACCAACCGCACGCCAAGGTGACACCATGAGCCAGCAGCAGGACTTCTATTCCCACCTGTCGCAGGAACTGCAAGGCATTCGCGAAGCCGGCCTGTACAAAAGTGAACGCATCATTGCCACGCCACAGGGCGCGCACATCCGAACCGTGGCGCCCGATGGCACGACGCGCGAGGTGCTCAACCTGTGCGCCAACAACTACCTGGGCCTGTCGTCGCATCCCGATGTGGTGGCGGCAGCACACGAGGCGCTGCGTACCCATGGTTATGGCTTGAGCTCGGTGCGTTTCATCTGCGGCACGCAAGACCTGCACAAGACGCTGGAGGCCCGGCTGTCGCGTTACCTGGGCACCGAAGACACCATCCTGTACGCCGCTGCCTTCGACGCCAACGGCGGTCTGTTCGAGCCGCTGCTGGGCGAGCAGGACGCGGTGATTAGCGACGAGCTCAACCATGCGTCCATCATCGACGGCATCCGCCTGTGCAAGGCAAGGCGGCATCGTTACAAGCACAACGACATGGCCGACCTGGAGCGCTGCCTGCAGCAGGCGGCTGCCGACGGCGCACGATTCACGCTGGTGTTCACCGACGGCGTGTTCTCGATGGACGGTACCATCGCCCGGCTCGATGCCATGCGCACCTTGTGCGATCGCCACGGCGCGCTGCTGGGCATCGACGAATGCCATGCCAGCGGCTTCGTCGGCGCCACCGGGCGCGGCACGCACGAATACCGGGGCGTATTCGGCAACGTCGACATCATCACCGGCACGCTGGGCAAGGCACTCGGTGGTGCCTCGGGCGGCTTCACCAGCGCGCGGCGCGAGGTGGTCGAGTTGCTGCGCCAGCGCTCGCGGCCCTACCTGTTCTCCAATACCGTGGCGCCGAGCATCGTCGGCGCCTCGATTGCCGTGCTCGATCTGCTCGAGGCCTCGACCGCGTTGCGCGACAAGCTGGCCGACAACACCGCCTGGTTCCGCGCGGCGATCCGCGCGGCCGGCTTCGACATCAAGGACGGCGAACATCCGATCGTGCCGATCATGGTGTACGACGCAATGGCGGCGCAGCAACTCGCGGCCCGGCTGCTCGAACTGGGCGTCTACGTGGTGGGCTTTTTCTTCCCGGTCGTTCCCAAGGGCCAGGCCCGGATCCGGGTGCAGATCAGCGCGGTGCATGAACGCGCGGACCTGCAGCAGGCGGTGGCCGCTTTTGCGCAGGCAGGGCGCGAACTCGGGCTGCTGCCGGCCAGCGTAACGACCGCCGCCGGATCGCCCGCAGGGGAGTAGCCGTGACCACGCCCCGCATTCTCATCGTCGGCGCGAACGGACAGATCGGCACCGAGCTGACGCAGGCACTGGTCGAGCGCCATGGGCGCGATGCGGTCGTGACCAGTGACCTGGTGCCGGAAGGCCGCGTCATCGGCGTGCAGCACGAGGCGCTCGATGCAACTGACGCCAGCGCGCTGACCGCGATCGTCGAGCGCTACCGGATCACCCAGATCTACCTGTTGGCGGCGGCCCTGTCGGCGCGGGGCGAGCAGCATCCGAAGTGGGCCTGGGACCTGAACATGAAAAGCCTGCTGTGCATGCTGGAGCTGGCCCGCACGCACAAGCTCCAGCGCGTGTTCTGGCCCAGCTCGATCGCTGCATTCGGGCCGTCGACGCCGCGCGACCACACGCCGCAAAAGACGGTCATGGACCCGACCACGGTGTACGGCATCTCCAAGCTGGCTGGCGAAGGCTGGTGCGCCTGGTACCACCGAAATCACGGGGTCGACGTGCGCAGCTTGCGTTATCCCGGTCTGATCAGCTGGAAGACGGCGCCCGGCGGTGGCACGACCGACTATGCGGTCGAGATCTTCCACGAGGCGCTCAAGACAGGTCGCTACACCAGTTTTCTTGCGCCGGGCACCGCCTTGCCGATGATGTACATGCCCGACGCGATCCGCGCCACGCTGGAGCTGATGCAGGCGCCGTCCGAGGCGGTGCGCGAACGTCGGTCGTACAACCTCGCCGGTATCAGCTTCACGCCGGATGACATCGCCGCGGCGATCGCGCGCCAGTTGCCCGGCTTCACGTTCGAATGCAAGCCCGACTTTCGCCAGGCGATCGCCGACAGCTGGCCCCGCTCCATCGACGACAGCGCAGCGCAGCGCGACTGGGGTTGGCGCGCGCAATACGACCTCGACGCGATGACGCACGACATGCTGCATAACCTGCGGGCGCAAGGGCAGGGCTGAGCGCCGGCATTGGCCATCCGCGGGGCGAGGGCATCCGAGCATTGGAGCTTCGTTGGCGCACTCGATGAACGGCCCCCCGAGGCGACAACAGCTTGCTCGGGGACGCGCCGACTGTTTGTCCCCACCCGGGTGCAATCTTGCCGTAGCCGTGGACAATAGGCCCAAGCGAGGGTCCTGCGCCATGAAATTCCATCCGATCTCCGTGGTATTGTGTCTGGCGCTGCTCGCCGGCTGCGGCAGCACCTCCGTCAACCCGGTCACCGGCCAGCAGGAACGCACGGTGATGGACGAGGCGCAGGAGGTCGCGCTCGGGCGCAAGGAGCATCAGGCTGTGCTCCAGCAGATGCCCGCCTACCCCGACGCTCGGCTGCAGGCCTATGTCGATGCGCTGGGCCAGAAGCTGGCGCGCCAGTCCCACCGCGCCAACCTGCAGTGGACCTTCACCGTACTCGACAGCCCGGATATCAATGCTTTTGCCTTGCCGGGTGGCTTCGTCTACGTGACGCGCGGCATCCTGGCCACGATGGAGAGCGAGGCCGACCTGGCCGGCGTCATCGGCCATGAAATCGGCCATGTGACGGCGCGCCATGGCGCGCAAC
Organism: Burkholderiales bacterium; assembly: GCA_038247175.1. Classification (GTDB taxonomy): domain Bacteria; phylum Pseudomonadota; class Gammaproteobacteria; order Burkholderiales; family Burkholderiaceae_C; genus CAISIP01. The sequence continues at coordinate 13,646 of JBBRVD010000053.1, forward strand.
GCGCAACTCGCCAGCAGACGGCCGGTATCGGCGTGATCGCGGCGACCGTGCTCGGAGCGGTGCTCGAAAGCCAGGGTGTGAGCGGTGCTGGCCGGGCCGCCAGCGAGGTCTCGCAGGTTGCCGCGGCCGGATATGTCGCGTCGTATGGCCGGGAGCAGGAATTGCAAGCCGACCAACTGGGCGCCGAGTACCTTGCACGCAACCGTTACAACCCGGCCAACATGGTCGATGTCATCCGGATGCTCAAGAGCCAGGAGCAGTTTGCCGCTGACCGGGCCCGGGCGCTGGGTCAGCCGGCGCCATCGGGTGGTGGCGGCTGGCTGGCCTCGCATCCCAGCAGCGAGCAGCGCCTGCAGGCGATCTCCGGCCTGGCCGCGCAGATGCGCGGCCAGGGTGCTTATGCGGACGACGGCCGTAATCGTTTCTTGCAGGCGATCGACGGCATGCGTTATGGCGAAGCGGACGCTCAGGGCCTGAGCCGTGGCAGCCAGTTCTACCATGCGGAGCTGGGGCTGGCGATCACGGCGCCGCAGCAATGGACGATCCAGAACCTGCCCGATCGCCTGGTGCTGCTCAATGCGGCGCGCGATGCGGCACTGGTGCTGCGTACCGCTGCGCCGCAGGCCGGCCGCAACCATGACGACATCATCCGCAACCTGATCCAGCCGCTGCGCGGCCGCTCCGAGTCACTGCGCATCAACGGCTTGCCGGCCACGCATTTCAGCGGTGCGCGCAACAACGCCCAGGGGCAGGCCGAGCCGGTCGAGGTCACTGTCGTCACCGGTCCTGGCGACAACCGCTTCCTGCTGACGTGGAGCGCGCGCGACGCCGAGGCGCTGCAACGCGCGCGCGCCGGCCTGCAGCAGGCACGCGATTCATTCCGCGCCATGACGGCAGCCGACCGGGCGCAGGCCCGGCCCTGGGTGATCCAGCTCGCGCCGTTTCCGCGTGGCGGCTTTTCCGAGCTGGCGCGCGGCTCACCGCTGGTGTTGGCCGAGCAGCAGTTGCGCCTGATCAACGGTGTTTATGGTGGCGGTGACCCGCGGGTCGGACAGATGGTCAAGGTGGTTGTCTCACAACCCTGAGGGAGTTTTTTGCATGTCCGATGTCGATGTCGATTTGTTCGTGATGGGTGGGGGCAGTGGCGGCGTGCGCGCCGCCCGCATGGCTGCGCAACGGGGCGCCCGGGTCATGCTCGCCGAGCAGGGGGGCACTGCCGGTCTCGGCGGCACCTGCGTCAACCTGGGCTGTATCCCCAAGAAGCTGTACAGCTACGCCGCGCACTATGCCGAAGCGTTCGAGGAGTCGCACGGTTTTGGCTGGGAAGGCCGCGCACCGAGCTTCAACTGGGGCACGCTCAAGGCGAACCGGCGCAGGGAGATCAGCCGCCTGAACGGGGTGTATGCCAAGCTGCTGACCGGCGCCGGTGTCGAGGTCATCAGCGCGCGCGCACGGTTGGTCGGTGCGCAGCAGGTCGAGGTCGACGGGCGTATCGTCAAGGCCCGGCATATCCTGGTGGCCACCGGTGGCACGCCGTTCGTACCGGAGATCGCAGGCAGGGAGCATGTGCTGGTGTCGGACGCGATCTTCGACCTGGACCCGTTTCCGCAACGCCTGGTGATCGTGGGTGGGGGCTACATCGCCAGTGAGTTCGCATCCATCTTCAATGGCTTGGGCGCGCAGGTCACGCAGCTGTATCGGGGCGAGCAGATCCTGCGCGGCTTCGACGACGAGGTGCGCCATTTCGTCGCCGCGGAGATGCGCAAGCACGGTGTCGACCTGCGCCTGAGCGCCGACGTCACGTCGATCACCAAGGTTCCCCAGGGCCTGGACATCGCGATCAAGGACAGCGCAGGCAACACCTCGACGCTGCTGGCCGATGCGGTGTTGTACGCGACCGGGCGGGTGCCCAACGTGCGCGGGATCGGGCTGGAGGAGGTCGGCGTCAAGCTCGGCTGGGGTGGCGCGGTCGAGGTCGACGACAACTTCCGCACCATAGTGCCGTCAATTTACGCCGTGGGCGACGTGACCGACCGTATCCAGCTCACGCCGGTGGCGCTGGCCGAGGCCATGGTGGTGGTCGACCAGTTGTACGGCCCGACCCACGGCAAGGCAGCGCGCTGCATGAATTACGAGTTCATTCCCACGGCGGTGTTCACCCATCCCAACATCGGCATGGTTGGCCACTCCGAGCAGGATGCGCCCACGCACTACGGCGCGGTCACGATCTACCGCAGCGAATTCCGGGCACTCAAGCACACCTTGAGCGGTAGCAGTGAACGCACCCTGATGAAGCTGGTGGTCGAGGATGCGACCGATCGGGTGGTCGGCCTGCATATGGTGGGGCCGGACGCCGGCGAGATCGTGCAGGGGTTTGCCGTGGCGATGAAAGCTGGTGCCACCAAGGCGATCTTCGACAGCACGATCGGCATCCATCCGACCGCGGCCGAGGAATTCGTCACGATGCGCGAGCCGGTGAGGACGGCGCCGGCCTGAGTGCGATCAGCGCCGCACGATCCGGGCTCAGCCCGGCGCCTCCAGCACCCGCAGCCGGTGGTTCGCCGGATCGACTTCCACTGTCGCGCCGTGCGGCACCATGCCGGTGATGTCGCCGTCGAAACCGGCCAGCATGGACACGTCGCCGAACGCCGCGCCTTGTGCCAGGATGGGGTTGACGGTGTTGAACACGATCGCCAGGGGCACGACACCGCGGGAGGCCATCTCGCGCAGCATCCAGGCGCTGGCCACACCACCCTTGGCGGTATCCAGCACCAGGATGCGGCCGACGTAGGACTGTCCGGCCAACTTGTGGGTCGGGCGAGAGAACGTGCCGCCCATGCGGTCCAGGTCGTAGCGGGCGGAGAATCCATCGCGCGCGACCAAGGCAATGCCGCTCACGGTGGCGCCGATGGCATGGCGGGACTTGTAGATCTGCGGCATGGTCTGTTGCGCATCGCTCGTGCTCATGCCAATCTCCCGGTCTGTGCCGCTTCGATGCAATGTTCCATCGAGGCCAGCGTGGGGGCATAACCATAACCGCCCAGGATGTTGACCAGCTTGGCGCTGTTCGTTGCCAGCCGTTTCCAGCCATTGGCCTCGGCGATCTCGCGCGCATAGGACTGGTAAAAACACATGCCGGACAACACCTGGCCACCAGCGGCCTCGATCAGTTCGGTGTAGCCCATGCGGTCGCAATCGGGCTTGACTTGCGGGCTGGTGATGGCCAGCATCGGTTTCATGAAACGGCGACCTTCGCTGAGGTGGGCGATGTCGCGCAACTCGTACAGGCTGAGCTGCGGCGCCGAGAACACGACGACGTCGATCTCGTCCGTGGTGGCATAAGCGTCCTGAAGCGCCTGCACGTCCTGACGTCCGATCCGCTGCGCGACTGGGAGTCGGTCGCCGCCCACGTCCTGCAGCCGTGTGGCCTCGGGCGTCAAGCTCACCAGATGAAACAGGGCGCTGGAACCAAAGCTGGCCATGGCCGCGCCGAAGTGTTTCATCGCATCGGAACCCGGCGCACCTTCCAGCCCTTCGATCACCGGTACCGCCCAGTAATTGCCCGCCAATCGGCCGATGACCCCGCCTAGTGCGCCCCATTCGTTCAATGTTGTCGGTGTCCAGTCGACCTGGACCCGGATCGTCGCCTGGCGGTGCGCATCGAGGTGAAAACCATACCGTGGCGTGCGACCAGTCAGGCCGGCCGACAAGGCGGACGGTCCGCCCTCGAAGTTCGAGCGGGCGCCACAAATGGAATTCGAGTAGATCACGACGCCGGTGTCGCCGAATGCGAGATGCTCGCCGCGTGTTGGCGCCTGGATGGTCTGGTAATTGATACAGGTGTCGGTCATCGCCACGCCAAGCCGTACGAATGCGTCTATGACGCGGCGTTCGAGCGTTAGCATCCAGGGCGCCTGGCGAAGCGTGTGGGCTTTGGAAAAGTCGGTGCCGCGCGGGTCGGTGATAGTCGGGATGCAGACCCGGCCCCGGCCGCCGTCCGCGTCGGCCATTTCCTCCAGCCAGGCCACACCCGATGCCCCCAGGCTTTCGGTGTCGGCCATGATGTGTGCCTGCGTCACCGGCACGAAGTCGGCGGCGCCGAAAAAGTCGCCGACCTTGATCTGGTGTTGCAATGCGATCTGGGCAACGCGCCCGATGTCGCCGGCCAACATGGCCTTTTCCTCGTCATTCAACCGCATGTCGGCTCCTCGTCTGCATGATGTGGGTGACGTGTGCTGGCGTCAATCGAGCGTGACTCCGGAGTCCTTGACCGCCCGACCCCACTTGTCCATTTCTTCGCGTTGGAACATGGTGAAGGCCTGGGGCGACATGGCGCCGGTCTGCACGCCGATCTCCTCCAGCTTGTCGCGGAAGGCAGCGGTCTTGATGATGCGGTTGGCTTCACTGGCAAGCTTGTCGGTTATGGCCGCAGGCAATTGCGCCGGCGCGAACAGGGCCCACCAGGCGGTGGCCTCAAAGCCGGCCAGGCCGGCTTCGGCCAACGTCGGCACCTGGGGCAAGACCGGCGCGCGGGCCTTGCTGCTGATGGCCAGCGCGCGCAGCTTGCCGCCGCGCACGTGTTGCAGTACCGATTGCACCGGGTCGAACATCACCGGAATCTGGCCGCCCAGCAAGTCGGTGATGGCGGGAGCGCTGCCTTTGTAGGGCACATGTTTTAGCGTGATGCCTGCGGCTTTGGCGAACATCTCGCCGGTCAGGTGGCCGGGCGTGCCATTGCCGGCCGAGCCGAACGGAATCGTGCCGGGCTCGCGTTTGGCCGCCGCGATCAGTTCGGCCAGCGTGTTGTAGGGAGCGCCGGGATACACGACCAGCGCGACCGGTGCCAGCGCGATCAGCGCAATCGGTGTGAAGTCGGCCTTGGCGTCATAGGGCAGCTTGCGGTAGAGCGCCGTATTGATGGCGTGTGTGCCGACCGTGCCGACCAGCAGCGTGTAACCGTCCGGCGCTGCCTTGGCTACCGCGTCGGCGCCGATGGAGCCACCGGCACCCCCGCGGTTGTCGACCAGCATCTGCTGACCCAGTGCCTCGCTCAGCAGCTGGGCCAGTGGGCGCGCCACGATGTCGGTCGGGCCGCCAGCCGGGAATGGCACGACCATGCGGATCGGTCGGCTCGGGTAGGACTGCGCATGGGCCGCGCCGCAGGCCAGGGCGGCGATGGCAGTGGCGGTGCCGATGAAACGGCGGCGATCGGGTTGCTCAGGGGGGTCGGTCTCGGTATCGTGCATGGTGTCTCCGTGAAGGGGGCTGGCTGAGGGAGTGGTGGGGTGTGGGAACGTGGCGGGACTTTGCGTGAACGTCAGTGCAGCAGGCGCGGGCTCAGCAGCTCGAGCTTGCGCACGTTGGCTGGAATGAAGATGTTCTGGAACGACACCGGCTGGCGGTGATGGCTGCCCGAACAGATCTCCACTACCACGCCGAAAGCCGGGTCGCCGAGCCGGTTGTCCGCCATCAAGGCCGTCACCTGGTGTGCGAACCGGGCCGCGTATACCCGCTGGGTGTACGCGAAAGTCGGTGCATTGAACTGATGGGCAAGCAGGCTGCGGATCGTGATGCGGTGCAATTGCTCGAACGGCGTCTGCAGTAGTGGCGCGAAGCGGTCGGCGTCGATATAGAAGTCGCTGATGCAGTCGAACGCGTCATCGACATTGATGCGGCGCCGGATCCGGATGAACGTGCGGGCCTCGTTCAGGTGGTCGGCCCAGGGGCCGTGCTCGGTGGTCACGCTGCGTTCGATGGCTTCGGCGTAGACCGGCACCATGGCGATCCCATCGTCGCCGATGAACCGAAAGTGCATCAGCCGGTTCGATTGCGAGGTGTCTCCCGTCACAAAGGTGCCGTGGCCGTGGCGGCGCACCAGCACCTGTTCCCCCGCCAGACGGGTCAGCACCTTCTGGGCCGTCCCCAGGCTCACGCCGACTGCCTGCGCGATCGCACCTTCGGCGGGCAATTTGTCGCCCGGCATCCATTCACCCTGCTCCAGCGCCTCCAGCAGTGCCGCGCGCAAGCGCATGTGGCGCGGACCTTCCGCTCGCGCGGGGTCGTCCATCACCAGCCGCAGGCGCTCCAGTGGTCCCTCGGAACCGGCATGGTTGTCCGACGAACCGGATGAAGGGGCGGCTTGGGGAATCATGGCAGGCAACCGGGCATTCAAAGCTATATAGCTTAGTAGCTCAATAGGAACCTGGCAAGTGTTTTTTCGGGGGCTCGCCTCGCCGTTGGTGCGTTTGCTGGAGCCGGCCCTGCCAACCGGCCCGGCCGCTCATGCCTGTAATTCAGCCGCGACCAGCACCAAGGCCGCGTGTACCTGCAGGTCGCGCAAGGGCGGCGGATCGCAGGGTGCGGAAAATTCCATGAAGATGGCGCAGGGCGGGCAAGACATCAACATAACGGGCCTGCGGCGGCGGATCGGAAAATGTTGCGCGGTCGGCGCGAGCTGCGCATGCAGCGCACCGACACCGCTGCCGGCATCGCGTTCGAGCAGATCGGCGAAGGCCTGGCGCAGCTGCACCAGAGCGAACATTGCGTCGAAGGCCTGCTGGCGCGCGTGTCGGCGCCGGCGAACGGGTGACGACGTCTTACATCGTGCCGGGGTAACTTCCGCCATCTGCCAGGATATTCTGGCCGGTGATGTAGCCGGCATGCTGGCTGCACAGAAAGGCGCAGATGGCACCGAACTCCGGGCCGTTGCCAAAGCGTTTGGCGGGTATCGCGCTGGCGCGTGTCGCCAGCAACTCGGCCATCGGTTTGCCGGTTTTCTGCGCCAGGCCCTGCATCGTGGCGCGCAGCCGATCGGTGTCGAAGGCGCCGGGCAGCAGGTTGTTGATCGTCACGCCAGAGCCGGCAATGCTGCTGCGCGACACGCCGGCCACGAAGCCGGTCAAGCCGCAGCGTGCGCCGTTGGACAGGCCCAGGTTGTCGATCGGCGCCTTGACCGCGCCCGAGGTGATGTTGACGATACGCCCGAACCCGCGCCGGGCCATGCCGTCGACGGTGGCCTTGATCAGCCAGATCGGCGTCAGCATGTTGGCATCCAGCGCCTTGATCCAGGCCTCGCGCTCCCAATCGCGGAAGTCGCCAGGCGGCGGGCCGCCAGCGTTGGTGACCACGATGTCGAAGTCGACGCCTGGCCCGCCCTGCACGCCGAACACGGCTGCGCGGCCCTGCTCGCTGGTGATGTCACAGGCCACGGCCAGCACCGCGCCAGCGCCGGGAAGGGCGCGCAATTGCGTAGCCGCTGCCTCCAGTGCGTCTGCGCCACGGGCGTTGATCACCAGGTTGACGCCGTCAGCCGCCAGTGCCTGCGCGCAGCCCAGTCCCAGGCCCTTGCTGGCGCCGCA
>JBBRVD010000054.1:0-20732 GCA_038247175.1 Burkholderiales bacterium
CCACGGTAGGACACGCAGCCCAGCACCGGGAAGCACCAGGTGTGCAATGTCAGCGACAACTCCGGCGCGGCCACGACATTCCAGACCACCGCCGCGCGGCGCAGATCCGCGTAACTGCGATAACTCGGGTTGTCCGGCAGGGCCAGTTCCGCCACCGCGAAGTCGCGCATGCGCTGCGTCAACTCCAGGCGCTGCTTGAGCGTGTCCGGCGTCTGCGGATCGCCCAGCCATTGCGTGACCGGGCGCGAGGCCTGCATCAGCCGCAGATGGCCATGGACCGACTGCCAGTAATACTGCGTGTCGGCGCACCCCGCCAGCGCCAGCAGGCACAGGCCGGCCAGCGCAGCCCGCACCAGCCGCGCTGGTGACCCGACCCGCGGCCCGACCCAGGTGCCAGAAGAAGCGTTGCGACGTGCCATTCCCGGATTGTGGGGCAAGCCGCCGGCCGGGCAGGCGGGCCAGCGGCAAGGCCGACCAGTAGCCTCGATTCGACAAGTCGCTTATGCTGCAACCAGATGCTCAGACTCACCCAGGCGCCCAACCTTGCCATCGCCACCTTGTGGGCCGATGCCCTGTACCACGAGGGGATCGAGGCCAGCGTGCAGCGGGAATTCCTGCTCGGCGTCGCGGGCGGATTGCCACCCGACCAATGCCTGCCCGAGGTCTGGCTGACGCACGATCAGCAGGAGTCCCGGGCGCGCGAGCTGCTGTTCCATCTGCAGCATGTTCCTCAGCGCCGCTGGAGCTGTGTCTGCGGCGAGCTGGTCGAAGGCGGCTTCGAGCAGTGCTGGAGCTGCCAGGCGCTGATGCCGAGGTTCTAGGAGGTCGTCGTGCGGTGCCGGGTTCAGGGTACCGACTGCGCTACCGGCGCCAGGGCGAATGCGCCGGCATCGGCGTCGGTGATTTCACACCGGATCCGGCAGTACCGCCGTCACCTCGATCTCGACCTTGGCCCGCTGCTCGACCAGCGCGGCCACCTGCACGCAGGTCATGGCCGGGAAGTTGCGGCCCATGACCTCGCGGTAGACCGGGCCCAGTTCCTTGAGCCGGGCGTTGTACTCGGCGCGGTCGACGATGTACCAGGTCATGCGCACCATGTGCGACGGATCGGCGCCGGCCTCGTTCAATACGGCGACGATGTTGCGCAGAGCCTGCGCAGTCTGGTCGATGAAGTCGTCGGTCTCGAACTGCTGCTGGCCGTTCCAGCCGATCTGGCCGCCCACGAAGATCTGGGTGCCGCGCGCGGCCACTCCATTGGCGTAACCCTTGGCCGGAGCCCAGCCGGGCGGTTGAAGGAACTTCATGGAGATTTGAGCTTGAATCGTTGCAACTTGCCGGTCTCGGTGCGGGGCAGACTGGCGACGAAAACGACCTCGCGCGGATATTTATAGGGAGCGATGCTGGCCTTCACATGGTCCTGCAGCGCCTTGATCAGTGCACTGTCGCCGCTGGCGCCGGACTTGAGCACGCAAAAAGCCTTGACCCGCATGCCCCGTTCATCGTCGGGTACACCGACCACGGCGCACTCGCCTACGGCCGGGTGCTTGAGCAGCGCATCCTCGACCTCGGGCGCGCCGACGTTGTAACCCGAGGTAATGATCATGTCGTCGGTGCGGGCCTGATAGAAGAAATAACCGTCGGCGTCCTGCAGGAAGGCATCGCCGGGGTAGTTCCAGCCGTCTCGCACATAGTGAGCCTGGCGTGCATCGTCCAGGTATTTGCAACCGGTCGGTCCCTTGACCGCCAGCTTGCCGACCGCGCCCAGCGGCAGTTCGCGTCCCTGTTCGTCGACCACCTTGGCCACATAACCCGGTACCACCTTGCCGATCGCGCCGCGGCGCACAGCATGGGGTGGGGACGAGACGAAGATATGGAACATCTCGGTAGCCCCGATGCCGTCCAGGATCTCGATGCCGCTGGCGTCCTTCCACAACTGGCGCGTCGCATCCGGCAAGGCCTCGCCGGCGCTGACACAGATGCGCAGCGACGGCTTGCCCCGTTGCGCGACCAGCGCCTTGAGATGCGGCGCCATCTGGCGGTAAAAGGTCGGCGCCGTGTAGCAGATGGTTGCGCCGACGTCGAACATCAGCTGCGCCATGCCATCCGGCGTGTAGGGCTTGCCCGGGAAATACACCGACGCGCCGGCCCACATCGGGAAGATCAGCAAGCCGCCCAGGCCGAAGGTGAAAGCCAGCGGCGGAGACCCCATGACGACATCGGCGGGCGCGGCGCACAACACATGGCGTGGCCAGGCCTCGCAGGCGGCCAGCACGTCGCGGTGCGTGTGCACCGCGGCCTTGGGCTTGCCGGTGGTGCCGGAGGTGAAGGCCAGCAGCGCGATGTCAGTGGCCGCAGTCGGGCATGCGGTGAAAGCGCCGTGCCTGTCGGTGGCGCGCGTCTCCAGCGAGTCCGGCTCGCCTTGGCCCAGCGGCGCGTTGAACGCAATCACTGTCTGGAGAACCGGATGCGCGGCCCGGGCCTGTTGCAGTTCCTCCAGCAGGGCCACATCGCACAAGGCCACGGCTGGCTCCGACTTGTCGATGATGTCGCCCAGTTCCTTGGCGCGCAGCAGGGGCATCGTCGCCACCGCGACCAGGCCGGCCTTCATCACGGCCAGCATGCACAAGGCCATCATGATCGTGTTTCCACCGCGCAGCAGCACCCGGTTGCCTGGCACCAGGCCCAGGTCCTGTACCAGCACATGGGCGATGCGATCGACCCGCACCCGGGCGTCGGAGTAGCTGAGGTTCTCGGTGTCCGAGCGCAACATCGGAAAGTGGGTGAAGCCCTTGATCGGCGCCTTGTCCAGCAGTTCCTGGACCAGGTTGAGCTGATCGGCGAACTGTAACTCCGGGGCATCGAAACACAACTGCGCCGACTGCTGCGGCGCGGGCAATCGGTCGTGGACGAAACGGTCCAGTTGGGCGGATTGCGTCATGCTGCTTCTTTCAACACGGACTTGCCGATGATGAGTTGTTGCACCTCGGTCGCGCCCTCGTAGATGCGCAACGAACGGATGTCGCGGTACAGATGCTCGATCGTATTGCCGACACGCACGCCCTGGCCACCATGCATCTGCAGCGCCATGTCGATCACGCGCTGGGCGTTCTCCGTGGCTGCCATCTTGGCCATCGCGGCCTGCGCGGTATAGGCCTGCGCCTGCTCGGGCGATGCCGTACCGACGCAGTCACGCAACCAGGCGGCGCGGTAGGTCAGCAGCGCAGCCGCGTCGATCAGCGTCGCCATGTCGCCGAGTTTGGCCTGGGTCAGCTGGAAGTCGGCCAGGTGCTGACCGAACATCGTTCGCCCGCGTACGTACGCAAGCGCCTCCTGCAAAGCGCGCCGCGCCATGCCCAGCGCCGCGCCAGCCACCGACGCGCGAAAGATGTCGAGCGTCTGCATCGCCAGCTTGAAGCCACCCTCGGTCTGGCCCAGAACGGCCGCGGCCGGAACGCGGCACCCGGTCAGGCGCACGCGGGCCAGCGGATGCGGCGCCATCACCAGGATGTGCTCGGAGTCGTCCAGGCCAGGCGTATCGGCATCGACGATGAAGGCGGTGATGCCGCGGCTACCCCGCGTCGGCTCGGTCTTGGCAAAAACGCAGTAGTAGTCGGCGATACCGCCGTTGCTGATCCAGGTCTTGACACCGTCGAGCAGGTAGCCGTCACCATCGGCGCGTGCCGTCGTCGCCATCGCACCGACATCGGAGCCGGCATCGGGTTCGCTGAGCGCGAACGCGGCAATCTTGTCGCCTCGCGCCACGGCCGGCAGATACGCGGCCTGTTGACGGGCATCGCCCGCCAGCGTGATCGCGCCGCTGCCCAGGCCCTGCATCGCGAACGCGAAATCGGCCAGCGGCGAATGGAACGCCAGCGTCTCGCGCAGGATCACCAGCGCGCGCGAATCGAGAGCCGGCAAGGCACCCCCAAATTCCGCCGGTACGCAGTAGCGCAACCAGCCAGCGTCGCCGAGCAAACGCACCCATCGCCGGCAGGCCGCGCGGTCATCGGACTCATCGACGCCTTGCGCCGCCGCCCACCGGGCCAGGTCATCGGCCAGCGTCCGATGCAGGTCGTCGAAGAAGGGCAACGCGTATTGCGTGGTCGCGGCAGCCATGCCTCAGTCCCCGCAGAAAACCGGTTTGGCCTTGGCGGCAAATGCCTCGTAGGCCCGGGTGAAATCCTTCGTCTGCATGCAGATCGCCTGCGCCTGCGCCTCGGCCTCGACCGCCTGCTCGATCGTCATCGCCCACTCCTGCTGCAGCATGGTCTTGGTCATGCTGTGCGCAAACGTCGGGCCGGCGGCGAGTTCAGCCGCAAAGGCCTGCACCTTGGGCAACAGGTCGGCGCTCTCGTACAGCGCGTTGAAGAAGCCCCAGGCCAGCCCCTCTTGCGCCGTCATCGCGCGGCCACTGAACAACAATTCACTGGCGCGTCCCTGGCCGATCACCCGTGGCAACAAGGCGCAAGCGCCCATGTCGGCGCCGGCCAGACCGACGCGTGTGAACAGGAAGGCGGTACGCGCAGCCTGCGTGCCGTAACGGATGTCGCAGGCCAGCGCCATCATGGCGCCGGCGCCGGCGCAGATGCCGTCAATCGCACCGATCACCGGCTGCGGACAGTTGCGCATGGTCTTGACCAGGTCGCCGGTCATCCGGGTGAACTCCAGCATCTCGGGCATGCTCATCTTTGTCAGCGGCCCGATGATCTCGTGCACGTCACCACCGGAGCAGAAATTGCCACCGGCGCCACAGATCACGACCACCTTGACATCGGTGCTGCGGCGCAAAGCCTCGAACAACTGGCACAACTCGGAGTACGAGTCAAAGGTCAGCGGGTTCTTGCGCTCGGGACGGCTCAGGGTGACGGTACCGACACCGTCGGCGCAGGACCAGGAGAAATGGCGCGCCGCGAATGCCGCGGTGCTGTCGTATCGGCCGCGCATGGGATTGGCGGCGCCGATGTAGTGTTTCATGGGGTTTCCTTGGTTGTCACCTGGCTGCGCTGCTTGACCTTGCCCAGCAAACGGTGCAGGTTGTCGAGTTCGCGTTCGGTCAGTCCGCAGAACGCATCCACCACCCAGGCCTCGTGCGCCTGCGCCATCTCGGCGAACTGCTCGCGGCCGCGCGACGTCAGGCGCACCCGGTAGGCGCGGCGGTCGCCCGGCACCTCGACGCGCTCGACCAGGTCTTCCTGCACCAGCTGGTCGGTGATGCCGGTGACGTTGCCACCGGTGACCATCATGCGACGCGACAACTCGTTCATCTTCAGGCCGTCGGGCGCGCGTTCGAGTTGCGCCATCAGATCGAAGCGCGGCAACGTCATCTCGAACTGGTCGCGCAAGGCGCCCCGCACCCGGGCCTCGATCAGGTGGGTGCAGGTCAACAGCCGCAACCACAGCCGCAGTTCCTGCGGATGCTCCGCGGAACTGGTGCCAACGAGCCGCGCCTCCTGGTCCACCCTAAAACCCTTGCGCCTTGGCCTGCGCGTCGGCGTCGGCTACGGCCACGCTCGCGCCTGCGGTCTGCTGCTTGCCCGCCTCACGGTATATCTGGTCTCGTCCGGCCCAGTACGGGCGTGGCCACTCCACCTGCGCCGACTTCAGCGCCGCAGTCGCGTGCAGCGTCCAGGCCGGGTCGGCCAGGTGCGGGCGAGCGATCGCGCACAGGTCGGCGCGGCCGGCTGCGATGATGCTGTTGACCTGGTCGGCCTGTGTGATGGCACCCACTGCCATGGTGCGGATGCCCGCCTCGTTGCGGATCCGGTCGGCAAACGGCGTCTGGTACATGCGTCCGTACACCGGCCTGGCGTCGCGCGTGGTCTGGCCGGACGAGACGTCGATCATGTCGCAGCCCGCCTGCTTGAACAGCCGGGCAATTTGCACGGCATCGTCATCGTTGGTGCCGCCGTGCGCCCAGTCGTGTGCGGAGATCCGCACGCTCATCGGCTTGTCCTGCGGCCAGGCCGCCCGCATGGCGCGGAATACTTCGAGTGGAAAGCGGCAGCGGTTCTCCAACCCCGCGCTGCCCTGGCCGCCATAGGCGTCGGTGCGCCGGTTGGTCAGCGGGCTGATGAAACTGGCCAGCAGGTAACCGTGCGCGCAATGCAGCTCCAGCCAGTCGAAGCCGGCCGCCGCCGCGCGTCGTGTCGCCGCTACAAATGCCTCGCGCAGGCGTTCCATGTCCTGCGCGGTCATCGCCGCAGGGGCCTGGTTACGCGGACCGTAGGGCAGATCGCTGGCAGCCAGCAGCGGCCAGTTGGCATTGGCGTCGGGCAGTGGTTCGTCGATCGCGTCCCAGCCCAGTTGGGTCGAGCCCTTGGGACCGCTGTGACCGACTTGCAGGCCGATCAGCGCAGAACTCTGTCCATGCACGAAATCGACGATGCGCTTGAAGCCGGCCTCCTGGGCATCGTTCCACAAACCGGTGCAGCCGGGCGTGATGCGACCTTCGGGTGTCGGGCTGGTCATCTCCACCATCACCAGCGCCGCCCCGCCCAGCGCGCGCGCACCCAGGTGCACCAGATGGAAATCCTGCACCACGCCCTCGACCGCGCTGTAGGTGGCCATCGGCGAGACGACGATGCGGTTCTTGAGCTGCGCGCCACGCACCTGCAGCGGCAACAGCATCGGCGGCAGAGCCGGCGTCTGGAGGGCGGTTGGCGCCGCGGCTGGCGTATCCTGCCCATCCGGCGCCGGCAGGTGATGCGCCATCCACTGCTCGAAACCGCCAAGCCAGCGCGCGTCGCGCAGCCGCAGGTTTTCGTGGCTGATGCGCTGCGAACGCGTCAGCAGCGAATACGCGAACTGCTCGATCTGCATGCCGCTGTAGCGGCTCACGTTCTCGAACCATTCGGTCGAATTACGCGCCGCGTTCTGGATCTTGAGCACCTCGACGCTGCGCCGGTCCTCGTAATGCTGCAACACGGTGTCGCGGTCAGCTGCGCCACGCGCCTGGCCAAAGGCGTTGGCCAGGTCGATCGCATCCTCCAGCGCCAGCTTGGTTCCGCTGCCGATCGAGAAATGCGCGGTATGCGCGGCATCACCCATCAACACCACCGGAACCTGGCCGTGCGGCAGCTCGACATGGTGGACCCAGGTCTTGCACATCACGCGCGGGAAGCGGATCCAGTTGGCCGATCCACGCAGGTGGGTCGCGTTGCTGATCAGCTTGTTCCCGTCCAGGTAGGGGGCAAACAGTCGCTCGCAGAAGGCGATCGCCTCGGCCTGCTCCATGTCCTGCATGCCGTGGGCTTCCCAGACCTCCTGCGGCGTCTCGACGATGAAGGTCGAGGTGTTGTCGTCGAACTTGTAGGCATGGGCCTGAAACCAGCCATGTTCGGTCTGCTCGAACGCGAACGTGAAGGCATCGAAAGTCTTGTGCGTGCCCAGCCACACGAAACGGCATTGCCGCGTGTCGATGTCTGGCTGGTAGACCTGTGCATAACGGGTGCGGATGCGGCTGTTGAGCCCGTCGCAGGCGATCACCAGATCGGCGCGGTATTCGGTGGCCAGGGCCTGGTCGTCGGATACGTCCCGCTCGAACACCAGTTCCACGCCCACCGCCTGGCAACGCTCCTGCAGGATGTTGAGCAGGTGCTTGCGTCCGATGCCGCAGAAACCGTGACCGCCAGAACGTACGCTGCGACCCTTGAAGAACACCTCGATATCGTCCCAGTGGTTCAGCGCGTCGCCGATCAACCGTGCGCTCGGCGGATCCGCCAGCGCCAGGTTCTGCAGCGTCTGGTCCGACAACACCACGCCCCAGCCGAAGGTGTCGAACGGCTTGTTGCGCTCGACCACGACGACCCGCTGGGACGGGTCCTGCAACTTCATCAGCAAGCCGAAATACAGGCCGGACGGGCCACCACCGATACATAGGATGTTCATGGAAGAATAGTTTATGGCTAAACGAAATCGTGTCAAGTCAGTGGCGCCAGCGGCCGCCGCCGACCGCGGTTACGATACGGGCTGCTCCCACTCCCCTTGTCGACTCCTCCCCGGCCGCTGCATCGCCATGGCATTCCCTATAACCGCAGCCATACGCATGAACGCCCCGCGGCCCGCGCGCGGCGGGGAGCGCGCGGCATCGCCCCGCGCGGTGGGACATGCCCGATGGCGCCTGGCACTCGCGGCCTGGCTGCTGCTGGCCATGGTGCTGGCGCAGACCACGGGTTTCGTGCATGGGACGGTTCATGGAAATTCGCACCATGCCGCGCCACTGCCAGCCGGCGCGATTGAGGCCCACGCGGCCAGCAGTGCGGCAGCCACGCTGGCTCATCTGTTCGACGACCACGACGACGACGCAAAGTGCCGCCTGTACGACCAGATGAGCCGCGGCGAATGCGCGCCAACGGCAGACATGCCCGCGACGCCTTCCTTGGCCGTTTCTGCCGCTCCCGCTGCGATGGCAAGCCCCTGGCTATGCGCCGACTGCCTGCCGGCCAGGGCACGTGGCCCGCCAGCTGCCGGCTGACCAACCTGCCACCGCGCAACCCGCCAGCGATGCGGGAGGGTAAGCAGCCACCCTCGATTGACACATAGACCGCAGATCCGGTAAACGTACGCGGCGCGGCAGCCCATGAACGGGCGCCCGCGCCGCTGGCGTGCCGAGTCAGTCAGCACATGGCCTGTGCCGGACCAGTCGCGTTATCGCGCGGCCCGCCGAACCCTTCATTTCCACCCGCCACACACAAGGTGAACCCAACGATGACCCGGTACAACCAATTACCCAGACTGGCGCTCGCGGCCGCGGTGCTGCTCGCCAGCGGGCTCGCGCTTGCGCAACAACACGCGCATTCCCACGGAAGGCTCGCGATGAACGTGTCGGTCGACGCACAGTCGATCGGAATACAGCTCGAGGTTCCGCTGGACAATTTTCTGGGCTTCGAGCGCGCGCCCCGTAACGACGCAGAGCGCAAGCGCGTCGGCGACATGGTGTCGCGTCTGCAGGCGGCCGATAGCCTGTTCCTGATCGATCCGCGCGCCGAATGCAAGCTGGCGCAGGTCGTGCTCGAGTCGGAGGTGCTCGGCCTGGCGCCGGATGCCCCGGCCGGGCAGGCGCCTGCGCCAACGACCACGGCCGCCGGCAAGCATACGCACGATGACCATGCGGAGATCGAGGTGTCCGTCAGATTCGACTGCGGCAAGGCGGGGCTGGCGCGGCATATCGACGTCAAGCTGTTCGACGCTTTCCAGGGCACCCGCACCATCGACGCACAAGTGGCAAGCGCCCAGGGCCAGTTCAAGCGCCGCCTGAACCGCTCGACCACCCGGCGGGCATGGGGCAAGTGACACCATGACGGCGCCGATGCGGGAGATCGAGCACCTGCGCTTCGCATGGCCGGGCAGTCACGACGACTGCCTGGCCATCGAGTCGCTCACGGTTGCCGCTGGCGAGACGGTATTCCTGTACGGCCCCAGCGGCTGCGGCAAGAGCACCCTGCTGTCCCTGATGGCTGGCGTACTGCAGTGCCGACGTGGCAACATTGCCCTGAACGGGCGTTCCTGGTCCAGCCTGCGTCCCGCGCAGCGGGACCGTTATCGGGTCGACCACATGGGTTACATCTTTCAGCAATTCAACCTGCTGCCCTACCTGAGCGTGCTGGACAACACGCTGGCGCCGTGCCGCTTCTCCAGCGTGCGGGCGCGCGCGGCGATCCTGCAGTCCGGCACGCTGCAGCTGGCCGCTCAGACCTGGCTGGGCGGCATGGGACTGCCATCGCAGGTCTGGGATCGACCGGCGCGTGATCTCTCGGTGGGGCAACAGCAACGCGTGGCAGCGGCGCGCGCGCTGATCGGCAATCCCGCCATGGTGATCGCGGACGAACCGACGTCGGCGCTGGACGAAAACCGGCGCGACGAATTTCTGGACCTGCTGCTGTCATCCTGCCAGGCCACCAACAGCGCGCTGGTGTTCGTCAGCCACGACCAACGCATGGCCGGGCGGTTCCAGCGCCGCATCGCGCTGCCGGATATCAACCAGGCCACTCCCGAGTCCCGTGCCGCGGTGCGCGGCACACAGGGGCTGCCATGAACCGCTACCTGTGGACCCTGGCATGGCGCAGCGCCTGGAATCGGCGCCTGACGCTGGCGCTGACCATGGTGTCGATCGCCTTGTCGACCTTCATGCTGCTGGGAACCGAACGTGTCCGAACCGACTTGCGCGGCAGCTTCACGTCGGCGTTGTCGGGTACCGACCTGATCGTCGGCGCGCGCACTGGCTCGACGCAGCTGCTGCTGTATTCGGTATTCCGCATAGGTTCTGCCACCAACAACCTGCGCTGGAGCTCCGTGCAGTCGATTGCGCAGCAGCGGGGCGTGGCCTGGATCATCCCGGTGTCGCTGGGCGACTCCCATCGTGGCTTTCCGGTGCTGGGCACCGATGAAAACTACCTGCGCCATTTCAAGTACGGCAACCGCACGCCACTGCGGCTGGCGCAGGGAAAACCGTGGGCCGACCTGTTCGAGGCGGTTATCGGCTCCGAAGTGGCGAACCGGCTCGGTTATCGGCTGGGGCAACGCATCGCGTTGGCGCACGGCAGCGGCGAACTGAACCTGAACGACCATGCGGACAAGCCGTTCGTGATCGCCGGTATTTTGCAGGCCACCGGAACGCCGGTCGACCGGACGGTCCATATCAGTCTGCAGGCCATGGAGGCATTGCATGCCGACTGGTTTGCCGGCGCGCCGATTCCGGGCAACCGCATCAGCGCCGAGGCCGTGCGCAACATCGACCTCACGCCCAGGGCCGTGACGGCGGTACTGGTCGGGCTGGACAACCGTGCGGCCGTGTTCTCCGTGCAGCGCGCCATCAATGGTTTCCAGGCCGAGCCCCTGATGGCCATTCTGCCGGGCGTGGCACTGGACGAACTGTGGGGCATCATCGGCGCTGGCGAAAATGCCTTGTTGCTGATGTCCGCTCTGGTCGCGCTGGTGAGCATGGCGGCGCTGGTGTCGGTGGTGCTGGCCGGCCTGGGCGAACGGCGCCGGGAGCTGGCCGTCCTGCGCGCGGTGGGCGCAAGCCCGAAGGATATCGTGCTGCTGCTGGGCATCGAGGGCGGGCTGGTGACCACTGGCGGTATCGTCGTCGGCGTATGTGCGTTGACCGCCGCCGCGCTGGCGCTGGGCCCCTGGCTGCAATCGCGTTTCGGACTCATACTCGACCCGACCTCGCCCACCGAGCTGCAATTCATGCTGCTGGGGGCCCTGCTGGCCAGCGGCTGGCTGGCCAGCCTGGTGCCAGGCTGGCGCGCCTACCGACTTTCATTGATCGACGGACTTTCACCGAGGACATGAGACATGACGACACGCTCGACCCCTTCCTTCATGGCGCGCCGCCGCCTGCTGACCGCGTCGGTTTGCGCGATGGTGCTCGCGCCCGGCTGGGCGGCGGGGTTTGCGGAGATTTCATGGGACGATCTGGTGCCCCAGGGCTGGGACCCGATGAAATCGTTCCAGGGCAACAGGGCATTGCCGGATTCGGACCCGCGCGCGCAACAGCTGTTCGACAAGCTGCGCGAGGTCTGGGACAACGCGCCGACCGTCGCCTCGATGGCGGGCCGTTCGGTACGCCTGCCCGGCTACCTGGTTCCGCTGGACGAGGCGAAGGACGGCATCCGCGAGTTCTTGCTGGTGCCGTATTTCGGAGCCTGTATCCATACGCCACCGCCACCTGCCAACCAGATCGTGCATGTGCGCAGCCAGGCGCCGATCAAGGGATTTCACACGATGGACGCCATCTGGGTCAGCGGCACCCTGGAGCTGGCACGTACCCCGTCGAACATGGGCGTTAGTGGTTACGCCATGATGGCGCGCCAGGTGACCGCGTACAAGTCGACCGGCCGTACCCCCTGAACGGTCATGCGACAGCCTTGCGCGAATGACCCTGTGCGGTCCGGTGCCGCGGCAGCAGATTCCGGTCATCCGGCGGCCGATGTGCCGACCGGGGCCATGCTTGCGCCGCCATCCGGCGAGACCAGGGCAGAACCATTCGCCGGTGGCTGGCTGGCACTGCTTGCCTGCGTGACTGTGCTGGGTCTGCTGGCGGGCTCGGTGAGGTGGTTGTCGCACGGCTACGAAAAGCAGACCGCGCGCGAACGCAGCCTGGCGCAGCCGCACTATGTCGAACTGCAGTGGGATGCGCTGATACCGAAAGACTGGGATCCTTTGCGCCGTTATCGCGACGCTGGAATCGACAGGCTCGACGACGCGGACCCGGCGGCCATCGACCTGGCAAGGCGCATGCGCGAGACCTGGGATAACGCACCGACGAACCGCGCGCTCGATGGCGCCATGGTGCGTCTTTCCGGCTATGTGGTTCCGCTCGACATGAGCCGTGACGGCATGCGGGAGTTCCTGCTGGTGCCGTTTTTCGGCGCATGTATCCACGTACCCGCTCCCGCCGCCAACCAGCTGGTGCATGTGCGGCTCGGCTCCGAGCCGGTCGAATTGCGGTCCATGGACACCGTGTGGGTCAGCGGCAGAATGCAGACCACGCGCAGCGACTCGCCGATGGGCGTCAGTGGCTATGCGCTGCAGGCGCACCACGTGCAGCGGCGTACCGTGCCGGGCCGCTGAGCAGGCCACTGTTGAGACTGCTGCTGCGCGAACGCGCAGGCCGAACGGGTCTTGCGTGCCTCCAGGCTTTACCTGGCCGGCAGCGCCATGGGTGTCGAGCGCGGCTGGTTGTCACTGCACCGGATACTGGCTGCCTGTCTGGCGCAAGGTTGCGATTGTGGCCATCCGCCCGGGGCACGGCCGCGATACCCGTTCAACCGCAAATGCATGTACCCTTGACGCAGGCCCGCACCGGGTATCCCATCCGATCGGCGCACACTAAATGGAAGCACTTTTTCATCCATGTTGTACAAGTTCAAATCGAAGGTCACGGGCGACGTGATCATGTTGCAGGCCAATGGCGAGCAGATTCTGCGGATCATCGGCAAGGACCTGTCAGCCAAGGGCATCATCCTGCCCGAGCAGATACCGGCAGCCATCGCCGCACTTGAAAAGGCGATTGACCGTGGCCGCCCCGGGCAAGCGAAGCAGCCAGACGACGCTGCGGACGACAATAACGATACCGAGTCGGCTGACCAGGTGACCCTGCACCAACGCGCCGCCCCGTTCATTGACATGCTAAAGCGCTGCCAAAAAGCCGACACGGAAATCGTCTGGGGAGTCTGAGACCTTGCGGGACAGACCGCCGCTACACGGAGTGAGCAAGCTCTGTCCCCAACACTTCGTCGGATGTCCGGCTGTTCACCTTGCGGGACAGACCGCCGCTACACGGAGTGAGCAAGCTCTGTCCCCAACACTTCGTCGGATGTCCGGCTGTTCACCTTGCGGGACAGACCGCCGCTACTTGCGTAGCCGGCGCAGGCCGGCTCCGGGGGAGTGAGCAAGCTCTGTCCCCAACACTTCGTCGGATGTCCACCAGCCGAAACGGCGGATCCGGAGGCTGCTTCGTGGTCAGTCGGCAAATTGGCCGGCCGCCTCGATCACCGGCTTGAGCTTGGCCATCTCGGCCGCCACGAAGGCCTTGTGCGCGGCGGGCTCGAGCCGACCGTCGGTGACGATCAGCGCGCCCAGAGCTTCCTGCTTTTTGATGAAGTCGGGATCCTTGAGCGCCTTCTTCAGCCCTTCATTCAGCGCCTTGAGCACGTCTGGCGGCGTGCCCTTGGGGGCGTACAGCCCATGCCAGACCGTCAGATCGAAACCCTTGAGGCCCATTTCCTGCAAGCTCGGATAGTCCTTGAGCAGTTTGTGTTTGGACAAGGGCTTGGCAGTGGTCACCGCAAACGCCTTGACACGGCCGGCTTCGATCTGCCCGGTCGTGTTGGTGGTCTGGTCGCACATCAGGTCGACCTGACCGCCGACCAGCGCGTTCATGGCCGGACCGGTACCGCCATAAGGGATCGTCGTCATCGCCTCCTTGGCTTTCACCGCCGACTGCCACATCAGGCTGCACAGGTGCGACGCAGAACCCAGGCCGGCATGTGCGATGTTGAGCTTGCCGGCATTGGCCCGGATGTAGTTCTCGAAGTCGCGGTAGGTGTTGGCCGGCAGTTGCGGCTTGCCGATCAGCGTCATCGGCACCTCGTTGACCAAGCCCAGGTACTCGAAGTCCTCCAGTGGTTTGTATGCGATCTTCTTGTACAGCGCCGGCGTGGCCGCCATGCCGATATGGAACAACAGCAGCGTATGGCCATCCGGCGCTGCGCGCGCAACCTTGGTGGCGCCGATCGTGCCACCAGCGCCCGCGGCGTTCTCGACCACGAAGTTCGCGCTTCCGCCCATGGACTTGCGCATCGCCTCGCCGAGTTGGCGCGCCACCAGGTCGGTCGGCCCACCGGCGGCAAACGGCACGACGATCGAGATCGGCTTGGATCCGGGAAAGGTCTGGGCGTTGGCCAGCAGCGCGGTAGCAGCGGCGGCGATGACGAGTAGTCTTTTCATGGGGTTGACAAATGCAAGGATGGTTGAAAAGAAGGAAGTGTACGGACAAGACTACGGGCACACATTCAGGTAACTACCAATACGGCGCTTCGCCAGGGCCCTATTTTTTGATCTGGCGCCATTATTTGTAACTGCGGGCATCTTCGATCACCTTGCCATCGTTGGGAAGGCTGCCAGGCAGCACCAATTCGACCTCGCCCCGCAGCTTGGTCACCTCGCGGATCGCGGCGCCCAGTTTCTCGACCAAGGCGTCTGGTCCGCCGCAGGCGGTCTCGACCTGCAGTGTCATGGTGTCGTTGGCCATTTCGCCGCGCACCACCAGCCGCGCCTTGATCACCTCGGGAAACCGCTTGGCAATCGCCTGGACTTGCCCCGGATGCACGAACAGACCGCGGATCTTGGTGGTCTGGTCGGCCCGGCCCATCCAGCCCTTGATGCGGCCGTTGGTGCGGCCCGTCGGGCAGGGTCCGGGCAACATCGCGCTCAGATCGCCGGTGCCGAAACGGATCAGCGGATAGTCCGGATTGAGCGTGGTCACGACCAATTCGCCGACCTCGCCTGCGGGGACCGGGTCACCGGTGCCCGGGCGCACGATCTCCACGATCACCGACTCATCAACTACCAGTCCATCGCGCGCCCCCGTCTCGTAGGCGATCAGGCCCAGATCGGCAGTTGCAAAACATTGGTAGCCCTGGATGCCGCGCTCCAGGAACCAGTCGCGCAGACTGGGCGGGTAGGCTTCGCCGCTGAACAAGGCCTTGCTCACGCTGGGCAGTGCCACGCCCATGGCGGCGGCCTTCTCGACGATGATTTTCAGGAAGCCGGGTGTTCCGATGTATCCGGCCGGCCGCAACTCGGCCATGGCCTGCACCTGCTGTTCGGTCTGGCCGGTGCCGGCGGCAAACACGGTGCAGCCCAGCGCATGGGCGCCGGTCTCCATCATCGAGCCGGCCGGTACGAAGTGGTAGCTGAAGCAGTTGTGGATCAGCTCTCCCGGGCGAAAACCCGCGGCGAACATCGCGCGCGCCAGCCGCCAGTAGTCGGGCGCTCGGCCCTCGGGTTCGTATATAGGCCCCGGGCTGGCAAACACGCGCGGCATCGCGGCCCCGAAGTCGATGGCCGAAAAGCCGCCGAACCGGTCCTGCCCGCGCTGCGTCTGCTGGCGCTCGAGCAACGCGTGTTTGCGCGTGACCGGCAGACGGGCCAGCGTCTGGCGGCTATTGACCGCGGCCGCGTTCACGCCCTGCAGGATCTGGGCGAAGGCGGCGCTGGCGGCCTGGGCGTGTGCCACCCGGGCCGGCAAGGCCAGCATCAACGCGGCTTCGCGCGCCGCCGGATCGCGGCTTTCCAGTCGGTCGTAAAAGACATCGTGCATCGCGTTGGATCTCTCGGTTGGAAACGGAGCGTCAGGCCAGCCAGCGCTTGCGCCGCTTGTAACTCTTGACGTCCTTGAACGACTTGCGTTCACCGCCGCCCATGCCCAGGTAGAACTCCTTGACGTCCTCGTTGTCGCGCAAGCCGGCGGCCAGGCCGTCCATCACGACACGGCCGCTTTCCATGATGTAGCCGTAGTCCGCGTACTTGAGTGCCATGTTGGTGTTCTGCTCGGCCAGCAGGAAGGTGACCTTCTCCTTGGTGTTGAGGTCGCGCACGATGTTGAAAACCTCTTCGACCAATTGCGGCGCCAGCCCCATCGACGGCTCATCGAGCAGCACCACGCTGGGGTTGGCCATCAGCGCGCGCCCGATCGCGCACATTTGCTGCTCACCGCCCGAGGTATAGGCGGCCTGGCTGGTACGCCGTGTCTTGAGCCGCGGAAAGTAGGTATAGACCTTGTCCAGATTGCGGGCGATTTCGGCCTTGTCCTTGCGCGTGTAGGAACCGGTCATCAGGTTCTCGTCGATGGTGAGATGGGCGAAACAGTGCCGCCCTTCCATGACCTGCACCACGCCACGCTCTACCAGGTCGGCTGGCGACAGGTTCTCGATGCGCTCACCGCGCAGTTCGATCGAGCCCTTGGTGACCTCGCCACGCTCGCCCTTGAGCAGGTTGGAGATGGCACGCAAGGTCGTCGTCTTGCCGGCGCCATTGCCGCCCAGGATGGCGACGATCTTGCCGTTGGGTACCTGCAACGAGACACCCTTGAGCACCAGGATCACATGGTTGTAGATGACCTCGATGCCGTTGACGTTGAGAACGATGTCTGGATTACTCATGAGCAGTTCCGGTAGAAGCTCTGAAAACCAAAGCAGAAAGCCGACCCACCAGCCCTTGCGTTGATAACTCGCGGTGGCGACCCGCAGATCGAGCACGCACTTGCGTGCTCGATCTGGCCGGCGTCAGGACTGGCAGTCCGCACCGCTTCGGCGTGTCAGCTTCTTTTCGGCCGCATACTTGTCGGCCGAAGCTTTCACCATTGGCTTGATGACCTGCTCGTCAGCCTCCAACCAGTCGGAACTCCAGACAAACTTGCTTCCGTCCCAGGTGTGGATGCGGGCCCACGCCGCACCCATGTGGTCAAAGCAGGATGTGGAGACCGGACGCATCACGCCCTTGAAACCCAGCGCATCGAGCTTGGCCTGCGTCAGGTTCAGGTTCTCGTATCCCCAGCGCGCTTGCTCGCCGGTCATCACCTTGCCCTTGCCAAAGCGCTCCTGCGCCGCCCGCACACCCTCGACTGCCAGCAAAGCACCCAAGACACCGCGCATGTACAGCACACTGCCGACCTCGTCCTTGGGGCCGGTGCCCTCGCCCTTGGCATGGATCTTTTCGAGAATCTCCTTGACAACGTCGGACTGGCGTTCGGCGCCATGTTGCATCATCACCGCGCTGTACCCCTTGGCACCGGCACCCACGTCCTGCAGGTCAGGTTCAGCGCCCGACCACCAGGTACCGAACATCTTCTCGCGCGGATATCCGACAGCCTGCGCCTCCTTGACTGCAGTTCCCGTCATCACGCCCCAGGTCTGCAGGATCATGAAATCGGGCTGCTGCTGACGCACCTGAAGCCAGGTGGACTTCTGCTCGACGCCGGGAGCGGCGATCGGTAGCGGCAGCAGGGTGAACCCGTACTGCGCCGCACGCTCCTGCAGGATCGGCAACAACTCCTTGCCAAACGGGCTGTCGTGGTATCCGACACCGATCTTCTTGCCCTTGAGCTTGTCCATGCCGCCCAGCTTGTTTCCGATGTGCTTGAGAACGACGTCGCCAGCCACCCAATAGTGGCCGATCAGCGGGAAATTCCACTTGAAAACACCGCCATCCGCGGAGTCGCTGCGTCCGTAGCCCGAGGTGATCAACGGAATCTTGTCGCCCGGCACCTTTTCGGTCAATGCAAAAGTGATACCCGTCGACAGCGGCTGGAACACCGTTGCTCCGCCGTGTTTGCCTTTGAGTCGCTCGTAACACTCGACCCCGCGGTCGGTCGCATATGCGGTCTCGCACTCTTCGACCAGGGTCTTCACGCCATTGATGCCACCGCGCGCATTGACCAGTTTCATGTAGTCGTTATGGCCGTTGGCCCATGGCGTGGCATTCGGTGCCACCGGGCCGGTTCTGCCGGACAGAACCGGGAAAAACTGCTCTTTCGCCTGTGCAAAAGCACCGGCTCCCGCGACAGCAATCACGCTGGCCAGGACAATGTTTCGAATCTTCATGGATGTCTCCTTCAGTGATGGCATTTGCATGCCGTGGGTTGGCGAACTAGAACACGCTCTCTGTACACATCGTGCGTGGGTCAATGCGGAAATGGCCACAGGCGCAACTTCTGTTTTCCGATGCTCCACAGGCGCGCCAGACCATGTGGCTCGACGATCAGGAACCAGACAATCAGCGCGCCGAAGATCATCAGCTCGGCGTGTGAAACAAAGGCGGTCGATATCGGCACGCCGATCAGGTCGCCGACCGCGGGAAGGAACTGGTTCAGGAAAATAGGCAACACGACGATGAACGCTGCGCCGAAAAAGCTGCCCATGATCGATCCCATGCCACCGATGATGACCATGAACAGCAGTTGAAATGAGCGGTCGACCGAGAACGCCGCGGGTTCCCACGAACCGAGGTGAACAAACCCCCATAACCCACCCGCCACTCCCACAATGAAGGAGCTGACGGCAAACGCCGTCAATTTGGCATACATCGGACGTATACCGATGACAGCCGCCGCCACGTCCATATCCCGGATGGCCATCCATTCGCGTCCGACAGCACTGCGCACCAGATTCTTGGCCATCAGGCCAAACACCACCAGAAACGTCAGGCAGAAAAGGTATTTCTGAATCGGCGAATCGATGGCCCAGCCGAATACCTTGAGATTGGATACCGATACGGAACCTGACGTGGAGTTGTTGGTGAACCAGGCGATCCGCAAGAAGGCCCAATCGCAGAAAAACTGGGCTGCGAGGGTGGCCACCGCCAGGTAAAGCCCCTTGACACGCAAACTGGGAATGCCGAAGAAAACGCCCACCAGCGTCGCGAACACCCCACCTGCCAACAGCGCGACGATCAGTGGCATGCCATCGATACGCACATAGGTGTTGTAGGCCGCGTATGCCCCGACGGCCATGAACGCGCCCGAGCCCAGCGATATCTGTCCGCAGTAACCGACCAGGATATTCACGCCCAGCGCAGCCAGCGCCAGGATCACGAACGGAATCAGGATGGCGCGAAACATGTACTCATCGAACAGGAACGGCACCGCGATGAAGCCGAACGCCAGCATCGCGAGTACCGCCCACCGGTCCTGGGCGATCGGAAAGATCTGCTGATCGGCGCGATAGCTGGTCTTGAACTGGCCGTTTTCTCTATAGAACATATTGTTGCCCTGCCACCATCACACGCGGTCGATGATTTTTTCGCCGAAAAGTCCCTGCGGACGGAACAGCAGAAACACCAGCGCCAGCACGTAGGCAAACCAGATCTCGATACCGCCGCCCACGAACGGGCCCAGATAGACCTCCGACAGCTTCTCGCCCACACCGATGATCAGACCGCCGACGATGGCGCCCGGCACCGAGGTCAGGCCGCCCAGAATGATGACTGGCAAGGCCCGCAGGGCCACGGTGGCGAGCGTGAATTGCACTCCGAGTTTGGAGCCCCAGATCATGCCGGCCACCAATGCAACCACTCCGGCAACACACCAGACGATGACCCAGATACGATTGAGCGGGATGCCGATCGACTGCGCTGCCTGATGATCATCCGCGACGGCTCGCAAAGCGCGCCCGGTCGAAGTCTTCTGGAAAAACAGCGACAACAGGGCCACCAGCGCTGCGGCAATCAGGGCCGCGATCACATCTTCCTGGTTGACCAGAATTCCGCCTGGAAACACCCCATCGAACAGAAAGATCGGCTCCTTGGGCATGCCGATGTTGATCTGGTAGATATCGCTGCCAAAGATCGTCTGGCCCAGGCCCTCCAGGAAATAGGTGATGCCCAGCGTGGCCATCAGCAGCGTCGTCGCCTCCTGATTGACCAGGTGGCGCAACACCAGCCGTTCGATCAGCCAGGCCACGGCAAACATGATCAGGCCGGCAATCAAGAATGCCGCCACATTGGCGAAGATCAGGTTGGTGATACCGGTCCACGCCGGTATCCACTCGGCAAACCGGGCCATCGCCAATGCTGCAAACAGCACCATCGCCCCTTGCGCAAAGTTGAACACGCCGGACGCCTTGAATATGAGCACAAAACCCAGCGCGACCAGCGAATACAACATGCCGGCCATCAGACCGCTGAACAGCGTCTCGATAAAAAAGCCCATGATCAGCTGTCCCTTTGCAAAAGCAGGTCCGACATCAATGGGATATGCCCAGATAGGCACTGATGACTTCTTCGTTCTCGCGCACTTCGCGCGGAGTGCCGTCACCGATCTTCTTGCCGTAATCCAGCACGACGACGCGGTCCGAGATGTCCATCACCACGCCCATGTCGTGTTCGATCAGCACGATGGTGGTGCCGAACTCGTCGTTCACATCCAGGATGAAGCGGCTCATGTCCTGCTTCTCCTCCAGGTTCATGCCGGCCATTGGTTCGTCGAGCAGCAAGACCTGTGGCTCCATCGCCAGCGCACGGCCCAGGTCGACGCGCTTTTGCAGGCCGTAGGGCAACTGGCCGACCGGCGTCTTGCGGTGGGCCTGGATTTCGAGGAAGTCGATGATGTGCTCGACGAATTCGCGATGCTTTTCCTCTTCGCGCTGGGCCGGTCCGATGCGCAGCGCCTGCAGGAACAGATTGCTCTTGATGTGCAGGTTGCGGCCGGTCATGATGTTGTCGACCAC
>JBBRVD010000055.1:0-20433 GCA_038247175.1 Burkholderiales bacterium
ATCGCCTCGCGCGCCGACGGCGCCGACAGTGCATTTGCATTGGACGGGCGCACCGGCGAACTGCGCCCGACGGCGCGCGCCACCGGCACCACCGTCGAGGTCAAGGAGCTTTTCTTCAGCACACCAGCCCGGCGCAAGTTCCTCAAGACCGATGCGACCGAACTGGCCCATTGCCTGGAAGCGGTGCGCCGCCCGGCATTGGCGCGGCCCGACGTCGGATTTGCGCTCTGGCACGAGGGCCGCCTGGTGCAGCAATGGCGCGCCTGCGCCGGCGCGACAGACGCCACGATGCCGGCGAAGCAGGCACAACGCATGGCTGACGTGCTTGGCGCCGAGTTCGTCGAACAATCACTCGAACTGCCTGGCGAGGACGACGCACCCGGCGCGTCCAGCCACCGGCGCGACATGCCTCACCCGATCCGCCTGCGCGGACGGGTCGGCGTACCGGATGCCGCCCGCTCGCGCGCCGACCAGCAGTTCTGTTATGTGAACGGGCGATTCGTGCGCGACAAGGTCCTGTCGCATGCGGTGCGCAGCGCTTTCGAGGACGTGTTGCACGGCCAGCGCCAGCCGGTCTACGTGTTGTACCTGGAGATGGACCCGGCCCGTGTCGACGTCAACGTGCACCCGACCAAGATCGAGGTGCGCTTTCGCGACAGCCGCGAGGTACACCAGACGGTGCGCCGGGTGGTGCAGGACGCATTGGCGCGTCCACGCGCCGGCGCCGAACCCGCGCCGGCCCAGAGCCTGCCCGCCTCTGCCGCGCGGGGCGTGGATCCAGCCTCTGCCCATGGCACGGGGTTTGCGGCCCGAAGCTGGACGCAACCTGCCATGCGCTTCCATGCGCCGGCCGGAGGTCACCGGGTGTCCGATTTCGAGGCCTTGTGGCCGGTCCGACGTGTCGACGACCAGCCGCAGCTCGCACCTGAACCTGGCGGCAGGGCCGTGACGCACGGCATCAGTGACGATCACACCGTCGCGATGGTCGCCGACACCGGCACCGGGACCGGGACCGACACCGGAATGGTCGTCGATGCACCCGATTCGTCCTGGCCACTGGGCCGGGCACTGGCCCAACTGCAGGGCGTCTACGTGCTGGCCGAGAACGCACAGGGCCTGGTCATCGTCGATATGCATGCGGCCCATGAACGCATCGTCTACGAGCGGCTGAAAGCTCAGTTCGACACCGCCGCGGCCGCCGGCGCATCGCAGCATTTGGCAAGCCAGCCGCTGCTGATCCCGGTGACATTCGCAGCTTGCGCGCACGAGATGGCGACTGCCCAGGCGCATGCCGACACCCTGCACACGCTAGGACTGGATATTGCGCCGCTGTCGGCAACCTCGCTGGCGGTGCGGGCGGTGCCGGCTGCGCTGGCCCAGGGGGACGCCGCGGCGCTGGCGCGCAGCGTGCTGGAGGAACTGGGCCAGCACGATGCCAGCACCGTGGTGCAGCGCGCGCGCGACGAGATGCTGGCCACGATGGCCTGCCATGGGGCGGTGCGCGCGAATCGCCAGCTCACGGTGACCGAAATGAACGCGTTGTTGCGCCAGATGGAGGCCACCGAACGCTCGGATCAGTGCAACCATGGCCGCCCGACCTGGCGCCAGATCAGCCTGCGCGAACTCGACAGCCTGTTCCTGCGCGGGCGCTGAACCCGGCGCGGGAGCCGAGTCAGCTGCCGGAGCGACGCCACACCAGCAACAGGTTGTTGGCCGGCATGCCATGGCGCGCCACCCGTTCCAGTCCGGCCAGCCGCGCCTGGTCTGCGACGTCCCGTAGTGACCGTATGCCCCACCGCGGATCCCGGGCGCGCAGACTCCGGTCGAAGTCGCGGTTGCTGTCTGCCACCGCGACACCTTCCTCGAAAAAAGGCCCGTACAGCACCAGATGCCCGTTGGCGGCCAAGTAGCGGCCGCAGCCGCGCATCAAACCGACGCAGCAGTCCCAGGGTGCGATATGGATCATGTTGGCGCAGTAGATGAGGTCAAACTGCGCGCCGAACTCATCGGCCTGCCCAGGCCATCGGGCATCGCGTACGTCCAGCAGCACCGGCTGGCGCAGGTTGACGCAGCCAGACTGCCGAACCCGATCCGCAATGGCCGGCAGAGCCGACGCAAACGCGTCGCTCGGCTGCCAGTCCCACTGCGGCAAGGCGGCGGCGAACCAGGCCAGGTGTTGCGCGGTGCCCGAGGCGATCTCCAGCGCCCGCCCGCACGGCGGCAGCAATATGCGCAGCAGTTCCAGGATCGGTTGCTTGTTGCGATCGGCGGCGGGGCTGAAAGGAGTATCGATCATGGTCCTGGTTTGGACGCTAGGATAACGCTCGCAACACCGGAGGTGTCAGCCGGCCGTTGCGCGAAGGTCCGGCAGACGCACAATGCACCCATGACTCTGGAGCTATTGCCATGAAACCCCTGCGTCGTCGCACCGCCACCCGGATGCTTGCCGGCACGCTGGGTCTTGTCCTGGGAGTCGCGCAGGCCCAAACCGGCGACACCGCGCTCGTGGATGCCGCGCAGCGCGGCGACCTGGCGCGGGTACGCCGCTTGCTCGATGCCGGCACGGCCATCGAGCAACGCGACGGCCGGGGCCGCACGCCACTGCTGGCTGCCACCGACGGCCAGCACCTGGCCGTGGCCTTGTTGCTGATCGAACGCGGCGCCGATGTCAACGCACAGGACCAGCAGCGCGACAGCGCCTTCCTGCTCGCCGGCGCGCGGGGCTACACCGAGATCCTGCGTGCCACACTGGCCGCTGGCGCGGACCTGGGCAGCACCAACCGTTACGGGGGTACCGCCCTGATTCCGGCCTGCCACTATGGACATGTAGAGACCGTGCGGCTCTTGCTGGGTACCCGCATCGATATCGACCATGTCAACAACCTGGGCTGGACCGCGCTGCTCGAGGCGGTGATCCTGGGCGATGGCGGGCCGGTGCATGCCGAGATTGTGCGGCTGCTGATCGGCGCCGGCGTCAAACCGGACCTGGCCGACCGCGCCGGCGTGACGCCGCTGCAGCACGCCGTGCGGCGCGGACAGACGCAGGTGGCCGCGCTGCTGCGCGCAGCCGGCGCGCGCTGATTCGGCGAGCCATTCCAACTACCATGCATGCTGCTGTCGCAAACCAGGTAGCTACTGTCCACACGCCATGTCCCGTCGCATCATCGCCACGTTCCTGGGCCTGTTCAGCCTGCTGATCGGCGGCTGCGCCACCCTCGACGAGAAACAGGGCGGCTGGATTTTCCAGCCCAGTGACCGCACCTGGGGCTCCTATGTCGCCGATGGCATGCAGGACCGCTGGGTCGAGTTTGACTCGCGTCTCAGCGGTAAACGGGTGCGACTGCACGCGTTGTGGCATGAATCGCCAGCCACTGCGCTGCCGGCTGGCGCCACCGGCGACCCGGCGGCTCCCGTATTGTTGTACCTGCACGGGGCGCGCTGGAATGTCGCGAGCTCGTCCTTTCGCGCACGGCGCATGCAGGAACTCGGGTTTTCCGTGCTGGCGCTGGACTACCGCGGTTTCGGCAAGAGCGACCCGGCGCCGATCTCGGAGGCCATCGCGTACGAGGATGCCCGCGCCGCCTGGGACTGGCTTGCGCGCGAATACCCGGGCCGGCCGCGCTACATCTTCGGCCATTCGCTGGGCAGCGCGGTCGCGATCGACCTGGCCAGCCAGGTCGACGACGAAGCCGGCATCATGGTCGAGGGCGCGTTCACATCGATTCCCGACGTGGTCGCCTCGATGAAATGGGGCTGGCTGCCGATCGGCCCGCTCATCACCCAGCGTTTCGACTCCCGGCGCAAGGTCGCCCGCATCGGCTCGCCGCTGCTGGTCGTGCACGGCACGAACGACCGTTTGATCAAGCCGGAGCTGGGCCGACAGCTGTTCGACGCCGCCGTGGAGCCCAAGGCCTTCGTGCTGGTCGAAGGCGGCTCCCATCACAACACGAACTCCGTCGGCCAACCGCTGTACCGCGGCGCGATCAACCAGCTGTTCGGCCTGCCGTAAAACCAGGGCGGGTACCAGCCCTCAGCGCGGGGCCGCTGGCGCTGCCGGGGCCGGTTTGCGGGCGCCTTCTGCTACGCTCGCAACCCATGCCCTTGCCGCCTCTTTCTGCTGCTCCGCCGGCGGCCTTCCACCGCACACCCATGGGCGACGGCGTCGTCGTGCTGATCCTGGCCGCCCTGCTCGGCGTACAGCCAATCACCACCGACCTGTATCTACCCGCCCTGCCGGCACTGACCGCCGGTTTTGGCGCCGGCATGCCACAAGCACAACTGACGCTGTCGGCGTTGCTGATCGCCTTTGGCGTGTCTCAGCTGGTCTGGGGCTCGCTGTCCGACCGCTTTGGCCGCCGCCCGGTGTTGTTGCTCGGTTTGGGCGCCTACACGCTGGCAGCCATCGGCAGCGCGCTGGCACCATCGATGGACATGCTGGTGCTGTGGCGAGCGGTCCAGGGCGCGGCGATGGGCGCCGGCGTGACCTGTGCAAGGGCCATCATCCGCGACCTGTACCACCCGGCCGACGGCGCGCGGGTGATGTCCAAGGCCTTGTCCGGACTGGGCGTTGTGGCGGTGCTGAGCGCACCGGTGGGCGGACTGATGTCCGACCTGTTCAACTGGCGCGCCGCCCTGGCGGTACTCGCCGTCTTTGGTGCGGTGTCGCTGGCACTGGTGCTGGCACGCTTCGAGGAGACACTGCCCCGCAATGCCACTACGGCACTCCGGCCGCAGGTGCTGCTGGGCAGCTGGCTGCGAATCGCCCGCCATCCGACCTTCATTGCCTATTCGGCGCTGTCGGTTGCCTCCTATGGTGGCCTGTTCACTTTTCTGGCCGCGTCCTCATTCGTGTTCATTCAGGTGCTGTCCCTCGGGAAGACCCAATATGGCTTGTTGATGGCATCGATGTCACTGAGTTTCCTGGCCGGAACCTTTCTGTGTCGACGCCTGCTGGCGCGTTGCGGGCTCCGGCGCACGGTCGCAATCGCCAGCGGGCTGACACTGACCAGCGGCAGCGCGATGGGCATCTTCGGGCAACTGGGCTGGAGTAGTGGTCCGCATGGCGCCTGGTTCATCATGCTGCCGTTCTATGTCTTCATGCTCGGCCATGGCATACATCAGCCGTGCGGGCAAAGCGGCGCGGTCGGCCCGTTTCCACAGACCGCCGGCGCGGCGGCGGCGCTGAACGGCTTTCTGATGATGCTCGCTGCCTTCGGTATCGGCGCCTGGCTGGGCGTGCGCATGGACGGAACCGTGTTTGCGTTGACCAATGGCATCTGGTTCTGGAGCATGGTGATCGCCGCGTGCGGATGGACCCTGGTGCAACGGTATGGAGAGCCCGCGCATGGCGCTGCCGCGGTCCGCTGACACACGCCCCTGGTGCCTGGCGCTGGCCGGACCGACCGCTTCGGGCAAGACGGCCGTGGCGCTGGCGCTGGCGCAGCGTGTGCCGCTGGAGATCGTCAGCGTCGATTCGGCGCTGGTGTACCGGGGCATGGACATCGGGACCGCCAAGCCCAGCCTGCAACAACGTGCGCAGGTTGCGCACCACCTGATCGACATACGCGATCCGTTGCAGGCGTACAGCGCCGCCCGCTTCGCGCAGGATGCCGACACCCTGGTAGCCGACATCAATGCCCGCGGCCGGCTGGCGCTGCTCACCGGCGGCACCATGCTGTACTTCAAGGCGCTGATCGACGGCCTGCACGACATGCCGCCGGCCGATGCCGCGGTGCGCGCCGAGATCGACGCCAAGGCCCGCGCGACGGGATGGCCCGCGCTGCACGCCGAACTAGCGCGGTTCGACCCCGTGACCGCGGCGCGACTGGCGCCCAACGACAGCCAGCGTATTCAGCGTGCGCTGGAGGTCCATCGGCTGACCGGGCGGCCACTGAGCGACCTGCATGACGCAGACAAATCGACACCGGCGGCGTCGCGTTTCTGCGGCTTGCCGATGGTGTCACTGGAGCCACGCCAGCGTCAGTGGCTGCACCAGCGCATCGAACAGCGATTCGACACCATGCTGGCGCAGGGTTTGCTGGACGAGGTGCGCGCGCTGCGCGCCCGCGGCGATCTGCATGCCGACCTGCCGTCGATGCGCTGCGTCGGTTACCGCCAGGCCTGGGAGGCACTCGAGGGCCGCCAGCCCATGGACGCGCTGCGTGAACGCGGCATCGTCGCCACGCGCCAGTTGGCCAAGCGGCAGCTGACCTGGCTGCGCAGCATGCCGGCGCGCCGGGTGGTCGCCTGCGACGACGGCGACGCCATGGAACAGGCCCTGCGGCTGGCACTGCAAGTCGCGGAGGACGGCCGATGACGCTGGTGGTGCAGGACCTGCGCAAGAACTACGGTGCGAGTTGCGTATTTCGCAATGTCACGCTGACCGTGGCCAACGGCGAGTTCGTCGCCATCGTTGGCGAATCTGGCGTGGGCAAATCTACGCTGCTCAATTGCATGGCGGGCCTGGACCAATGGGATGAAGGCTCTGTGCGGCTCGATGGCACTGATCTCGCAACGCTGGACGACCTGCAACGGGCGGCCTTGCGGCGCATCCATATCGGCTTTGTGTTCCAGGCCTTTCATGTGTTGCCGCATCTGGACGTGGCGCAGAACGTGAGCCTGCCGTTGATGCTGCAGGGTCGCCAGGACCCGGTACGGGTTCAGGCGATGCTGCTGGCGGTGGGACTGGATGGCCTGGGTGCACGGCTGCCGCAGCAACTCAGCGGCGGCCAGTTGCAACGGGTGGCGATCGCACGGGCCCTGGTGCACAGCCCGTCGTTGTTGCTGGCCGACGAGCCTACCGGCAACCTGGATCCGGCAACAGCGGCCAAGGTGCTGGACGCACTGGTGGGGCAGACCCGGCTACAGGGCGCGTCGCTGGTGATGGTGACGCATTCGCAGGCGGCCGCACAACAGGCGGACCGGGTGCTGCACCTCAGCGCCGATGGCATCTCCGGTTGAGACCAGCCACGGGGCAGGGGCAGCACAACACGCTGCCAGGCAGCGTCTGCTACCGGGCTGAAATTGGCGTCGGTGGCACCACGTCGAACAGGGGGTCATTGGTGCAGCTCTTGCCGGGGATGATCGCCCCGGCACCGACAACCCCACTGTAGCCTGAGGCACAATCGGGTCAAGCGCCGGCGTGTGCAGTTTGTCGCACTCAGCGGCCTTGATTGCCCAATTCCTTTCCACGCCCCTCCAACCTGTGGCAAAACGCCGCGTCCCGCATCCGAGCCAGCCGCCATGTCCGCGCCGATCCGATCCCAGTACGAAGATTTCATGCGCCACGTGTTCGAAAACGGCGTGCAAAAGAGCGACCGCACCGGCACCGGCACGCGCAGCGTGTTCGGCCACCAGATGCGCTTCGATCTGAACGACGGGTTTCCGTTGGTCACGACCAAGAAGGTGCACCTGCGCTCCATCATCCAGGAGCTGCTGTGGTTCCTGACCGGCTCGTCCGACAACAACTGGCTCAAGGAGCGCGGCGTCAGCATCTGGAACGAATGGGCCGGACCCGACGGCGACCTGGGACCGGTCTACGGCGTGCAGTGGCGCAGCTGGCCGACACCGGATGGCGGGCACATCGACCAGATCGCCAACGTGATCAAAGCGCTCAAGACCAACCCTGACTCGCGGCGTATCATCGTCAGCGCCTGGAACGTGGCCGAACTCGACAAGATGGCGCTGATGCCCTGCCATGCGTTCTTTCAGTTCTACGTGGCGCCGTCCACCGTGGCCGGCGAGCCGGGCCGGCTGAGCTGCCAGCTGTACCAGCGCAGCGCCGACATCTTCCTGGGCGTGCCATTCAACATCGCCAGTTATGCGTTGCTCACGCACATGGTCGCGCAGCAGTGCGATCTGGCGCTGGGCGACTTCATCTGGACCGGTGGCGACTGCCATATCTACAGCAACCACCATGAACAGGTGCGGCTGCAGCTCGGCCGGGCGCCCTACCCCTACCCCACGCTTGTCATCAAGCGCCGAGCGCCATCGCTGTTCGACTATGCCTACGAGGACTTCGCGCTACAGGACTACCAGTGCCATCTGGCCATCGCGGCGCCGGTGGCGATCTGACCCACGATGCGCATCAACCTGATCTATGCCCGCGCCCGCAACGGCGTGATTGGCGCCAACAACAGCCTTCCCTGGCACCTGCCGCAGGACCTGGCGCACTTCAAGCACCAGACGGCCGGCGCGCCAGTGATCATGGGGCGCAAGACCTGGGACTCGCTGCCGGCCCGCTTCAAGCCGCTGCCCGGTCGTATCAATATTGTCGTCACGCGCCAGAGCGACTGGCACAGCGAGGGGGCGCTGGGCGCGGACTGCCTGCAGTGGGCGCTGGCCTTGTGTACCTCGCAGCGGCCCAGACCCGCCGACGTCTGGGTGATCGGTGGCGCCGAACTGTTCGCTGCCGCTGTGCCGCTGGCCGACCGGGCCGTGGTGACCGAATTGGACCAGGACTTCGATGGCGACGTGTTTGCGCCGGCTCTGGATGCACAGTGGCAGGAGACCGCACGCGAGCCGCGGGTCGCCCCGGACGGCCTGCGCTTCGCGTTTGTTACCTACACGCGCCAGCCAGGCGCGGTTGCTGGTACCGTCACGACGCCCTGACCGGCACGGCTGCCAGGTCGGCCCAGCGGCCGCTCGCATGGGACGCGACGCAGGCCTCGATGAAGGCCATCGTGTGTGCCCCATCGTCGATACGCGGATAAGGTGCCGGAGCGAACGGCTCGCCCAGCGCAAGCGCCATGCGCTCGTGCGCCAGTTCGCTGTAGATGTTGGCAAACGCCTCGCGCAGTCCCTCCGGATGGCCACGCGGTGTACGGCCGGCCGCCAGCACCTCGGGCGGCAGGAAGGGTTCGCCGCGGCCAATCAGGCGCGTGGCTTCGCCCTGGATCGCCAGTTGCAGGTAGCTGCACTGGCGGTGCGACCACTCCAGTGACCCCTTGGCGCCGAACAGCCGCAGCCGGATGTCGTTCTCGGCGCCGGCGGCCGCTTGCGTCGCCGTGAACGTGCCACGCGCGCCACCCGTGAACTCGAGCAGGGCCGAGACGTGGTCGACCACGGCACGCCCCGGCATCAATGCGCCTGCCTCGGCAATGACACGGCGCACGCGCTGATCGGCAGTGAAGCAGGCCAGGTGTTGCGCGTGGCAGCCGATGGCACCCATGACCAGCACCAAACCGCTGCGCCGGGGATCGAGCAGCCAGTCGTAACGCGGCGCGCGCGGGCCATCCTCGACGCGGGTCGCCATGCCGCTTTGCAGATATTCGACCTGCACCAGACGGATGTCACCCAGCACACCTTCTCGCACCAGGTGGCGGGCGTAGCGGACCATCGGATACGCGGAGTAAGCGTGCGTGATGGCGAACAGCCGCCGACCCCGGTCCGCCTTGTGCAGCAGTTCACAGGCCTGGGCGAAGTCATGCGTCACCGGCTTGTCGCCGATGATGTCGAATCCGGCGTCCAGGGCCGCCGCGGCGAACGGGTAGTGGGTGTCGTTGGGAGTCATGATGGCCAGCGCATCGGCGCCGTCCTCGCGCTGGCGCTCGTGTGCCAGCAAGTCGGCCATGTCGCCATAGCTGCGCGTCGCATCCAGACCCAGCGCGACCCCGGCATCCCGGGAACGCTGCGGGTCGCTGGAGAATACGCCCGCCACGACCGTCCAGTTGCCGTCGAGCTGCGCAGCGCCGCGGTGCATCTCGCCGATCCAGCTGCCAGGCCCCCCACCGGCAACGGCCAGCCGCAACGGACGGTTGAATCGGGCGCGGATCGTCGACATGGGGGTCTCCGTTTCGAATGACATGACTGCTGCAGGAATATCCGCACGACACGGACCGCCCAGCCCGGATGTGTTTCTTGTGCCGGAACGCCGCACCCGCTGCGCAAGTTGCGGGTTGCCAATGCTACGATAGTGGAACGTTATTCGATTAACAACCGCCGGTGCAGCTTCCACCGGAGCTTACATCATGGCATCTGTCAGCCTGCGTCAAGTCCGCAAGTCCTACGACTCCCACCCGGTGGTGCATGGCGTCGACCTGGAGGTGGCAGACCAGGAGTTCGTCGTTCTGGTGGGGCCGTCGGGTTGCGGCAAAAGCACGCTGCTGCGGATGATCGCCGGCCTGGAGGACATCACGGGTGGCGAGATCGCGATCGGCGACCGGGTGGTGAACCAGGTCGATCCCAAGGACCGCGACGTGGCCATGGTGTTCCAGGACTACGCGCTCTACCCCCACCTGACGGTGTTCCAGAACATCGCGTTCTCGCTGCAGTACCGCGGCGTCGTCAAGGCGGACATCGCACGCCGGGTCGCCGAGGCGGCCGCCATTCTGGACATCGAGCCGCTGTTGCAGCGCAAGCCGCGCCAGCTCTCGGGTGGCCAGCGCCAGCGGGTCGCGATGGGCCGGGCCATCGTGCGCGAACCCGAGGTCTTCCTGTTCGACGAGCCGCTGTCCAACCTCGATGCCAAACTGCGGGTGCAGATGCGCACCGAGATCAAGAAGCTGCGCCAGCGTGTGCGCACCACCGCCATCTACGTCACGCACGACCAGATCGAGGCGATGACGCTGGCTGATCGCATCGTGCTGATGAACAACGGACGGGTCGAACAGATCGGTACGCCGGAGGACGTCTACGACGCACCGGCAACCCTGTTCGTGGCCGGCTTCGTCGGCGCCTCGGCAATGAACCTGGTGCCGGCACGCATCGAAACCGATGGCCTGCGCTGCTCCCTGGTGCTGGGACCCCACGCGCGGCTGGCACTGCCGCCGGAACGCTTTGCCGGCATGTCCGGGCGTACGGTCACGGCGGGCCTGCGACCAGAGCACCTGCAGTGGCAGGAGTCTGCGCAGGATGGCGGGCTCAGCGGCGCCGCGCAGGTGGTCGAGCCCCTGGGTTCGGACACGCTGGTCGTGTTCGACGTCGCCGGTAGCGAGATGCAGGCGCGCCTGCCACCACGCGTCGTGCGGCGTCCCGGCGATGCAGTGCGGGTGGGCATCGCGCCGCAGTCCATCCACCTGTTCGATCCAGAGAGTCAGCGCAGGATATGAAACAACGACTGTTCAGTGCGACGCAGTTGCTCGGACGGGGCCGACTTGACGAGGCCGCCGGCGGGGCGGAAGATTCGTCTGCACATCCGGCCCACGGATATTCCTGTCACTGGCAACACGGCCAGGACACGATCGCCCAGGCATCGGTTCCGTTCATCAACCAGGAGATAACACCGTGATCATCCGCCGCACATTGCTCAAGACCGCCGCAGCCGCCACTGCCACTTCGATCATCGGCGCGCCCGCCATCGCCCAGGGCACGAAGAAGATCAGCTTCCTGACCTGGAACATCATCGACCAGAAGGAGTTGATCGACGGCTGGATCAAGCGCTTCCAGTCCACCCGTCCCGGCGTCGAGGTCGAATGGCTGGACAAGAAGGGGCCGGAGTTCAGCCCGTTCTACCAGACCCAGCTGACGGCCGGCACGGCGCCCGACGTGATCAATACCCAAGGCGCGCTTGGCCTCGAATACGCCGCACAGGGTGCGCTGATGGACCTGTCGCCGCTGTTCGCCCAAGAGGCCGCCGTCAAAAGCCGTTACGACCCGAACTACCTCGGCAACTGGGTTTTCGAGGGCAAGAACTACATGGTGCCGTTCTACATCACCAAGACGCTGCTGTTCTACAACAAGCCGATGTTCACCAAGGCCGGGCTGTCCGGCCCGCCGAAAAGCTTCGACGAAATCCTGGCCTTTGCCGAGAAGATGACCACGGGCGACGCGTCCTCCGGCTTCATGACGTTGAACTTCGACTGGTTGTACTGGCCGCTTTTGAAGATGAACGGCGTCGAGCTCGTGACGCCCGACCTGAAGAAGACCGCGTTCAACACGCCCAGGGCGATCGAGGTGTTCGACCGGCTCGCCAAAGCCACGGCCAGCAACGCCATCAACAAGATCTCGTGGACCGGGCGCTGGGTCGAGCCCAACGGTGCCTTCGGCGCCGGCAACATCGGCATGCTGCACGCGCATTCACCAGCCTACTTTTTCTTCAAGGGCCAGGGCAGCTGGGTCACGCCGGAGTCGCTGGGCGTGGCGCACATGCCGGGCAACTGGGCAACGCCGAACTCACACGGCCTGGGCATCTCCAAGAGTACCAAGCAACCCGAGCTGGCCTGGGACTTCCTCAAGTTCATCACCGATACCGGACAGGCCAGCGAACTGGGCACCCGGCGCAAGCTGCTCACCGGCAATGTGGCGGTCGACAAGGCCACGCTGGCGATGCTGCAGAAGGACGACCCGGTGGTGCACACCATCCTGTCGACCCAGCTCGAGCACACCGACAAGATGACCGGCAACTGGCGTCTGGGCAACGACAGCCGCGTCAAGGAGGCGTTCTGGCCCGAGGTGCAGAATGTGCTGCTTGGCCGCAAGGACGCCAAGACCGCGCTGGGAGACGCCGACAGGCGCGCGACACGCGAACTCGGCCGCAGCTGACGGCGTGTCAGGGTACCGGATCGACGACGGGCACCAACATGGGGGTGAGCAGCAACTGGTGGGGTCGGCAGCGCAATCGTCAGCTCACGCTGATCGTCTGCTTCCTGCTGCCCTCGCTGATCATCTTCTTCCTGTACCGGCTGCTGCCGCTGGGCTGGAACGTCATCTTGTCGTTCCAGTCCTGGTCGCCGCTGCGGCCGGCCGAGTGGATCGGATTCGAACACTACGCCGAGATGTGGGAATACGACGACGTGTTCTGGATCGCGCTCAAGAACACGCTGATCTTCATTGCTGCATCTCCGCTGGCCATCGCGGCGGCGCTGGGCGTGGCGCTGCTGGTGAACTCGGACCTCAAGGGCGCGTCCGTGTACCGCACCATCGTGTTCCTGTCGTATCCGCTGATGGCGATCGCGGTGGGCATCATCTGGCGCTGGATGTACGACGAACGCGGCGGCATCATCAACTACGCGCTGCGCTCTTCCGGCCTCATCGACAAGCCGATCGGTTTCCTGCAGGACTTCGACTGGGCACTGCCCTCGGTCATCTTTGCCGAGGTCTGGCAGATTCTCGGTTTCTACATGATCATCCTGCTGACCGGGTTGCAGAGCATTCCGCAAAACCTCTATGAGGCGGCGCGTATCGACGGCGCACCAGCCTGGGCGCGCTTCTGGCGCATAACGCTGCCGATGCTGCGTCCTTCGCTGTTCCTGTGCGTCGTGGTCGGCATCCTCAACTCGTTTTCCAGCTTCGACCTGGTCTACATCATGACCAATGGCGGACCGGGCCATGCAACCGAACTGCTGATCACGCACATCTACAAGGCTGGCTTCGTGCAGACCAAGTTCGACTATGCCGCGGCGCTGACGGTGGTGCAGTTCGCCTTGCTGGTGGGGCTGACCTTCGTGGCCAACAAGGCCGCGGGCGGCAACGCAGGCGCAGTGGAGCGGGACTAGATGGCGAGCAAGGGAAAGACGGCCACGCTGCTGGGACTGCGTCACCTGACGCTGATGGTGATCGCCTTCATCATGCTGGTGCCGTTCTACTGGGTCATCAAGACGGCCATCACGAACGAGAACATCTACGCCTATCCGCCCCGCCTGCTGCCGCAGAACCCGCACCTGTTCAACTTTGTCGATGTCTGGTACCTGATCCCGTTTCCGCGCTACCTGCTCAACAGCATCATCGTCTCGACCATCGCCGTGATCGGCAACGTGGTGTTCAACGCGATGGCCGGCTATGCCCTCACGCGGCAATTCGCGGGACGCAACATGGTGCTGGCGCTGTTCCTGTCATGCATGCTGATTCCGTTCCAGGCCACCATCATCCCGGCTTACCTGATCACCGCCAAGCTCGGTCTGCTCAACACCTACGTCGGTCTGGCGCTACCGATGTTGTCGACCATCGTCTGCATCTTCGTGTTCAAGGCCGCCTTCGAAGCGGTGCCGCGCTCGCTGATCGACGCCGCGCGGCTGGACGGCTTGTCCGAGTGGCGCATCATCCTGCGGGTTCTGATGCCGCTGTCCAAGCCGGCGATCGCGACCAACGTGATCCTGACCTTCATCTGGTCGTGGAACAACTTTCTGTGGCCACTGCTGATCACTCGCGACCCCTTGATGCAGACGTTGCCGCTGGGCCTGGCACGCTTTTTGTCCTACATGGAGGACACCACCGGCGCCTTGTACGCCTTCGCGGTCATGGTGCTGGCGCCATCGATCCTGGTGTTTCTGATGGCGCAGAAGGAATTCATCCGCGGTCTGACGTCGGGAGCGACCAAAGGATGAACCACTGGTGGACGTCGCGCTGGTTCATCGTGCCGGCCTTGATGCTGGTGTCGGTACTGGGCTGGCTGGGCTATGTCAGCCAGCACGACAACGGGCTGATCGAAGGCCGGGTCATCGACGCGGGGGGCCAGCCGGTGCCCGGCGCCACGATCCGCATCTTCGACCGCGGCTTCGTCACCTACCAGGAACGCGGCCGCACCCAGGCCGACGCGCAGGGCCGATTCCGCATCACCGACAACAAGAGCCACTCGGTGCAGCTCGAGGCCGAGACCGAGGCGCTGGGGCGTTCGGAGCGCTACGAGTTGCGCCTGTGGTTTGCGGCGCAGGATGCGCAATTGCCGGAACCGCTGCGCTTCAAGGCCAAGCCATGAACACGGCCCTGCCGGCGGATGCATCCGTCATCCTGTTCGATCCGTGGCCACGCAGCGCCGACCTGATCTTCAGCCCGGCCATGCGCGCGCGATTCGAGGCGCTGGGCCAGGTCGTCGGACTGCCCGAGAGCGCCGCGGGCAAGCTATCGGCAGAGTTCATCGACGCGCACCTTGCACAGGCCGTTGCCATCGTCGGCCAGACCGATCTGGACGCGCAGCGGATCGCGCGTGCGCCCCTCTTGCGCGTCATCATCAACGTCGAGGGCAACTTCACGCAG
Organism: Burkholderiales bacterium; assembly: GCA_038247175.1. Classification (GTDB taxonomy): domain Bacteria; phylum Pseudomonadota; class Gammaproteobacteria; order Burkholderiales; family Burkholderiaceae_C; genus CAISIP01. The sequence goes on from JBBRVD010000055.1 coordinate 14,911, forward strand.
AACATCGATTACGACGCCTGCTTCGCGCGTGGCATCCAGGTCCTGGGCATCGCGCCGGTGTTTGCGTTGCCGGTGGCCGAGATGGCGCTGGGCATGGCCATCGACCTGGCACGCGGTATCACGCGCGGTGACCGGCTGATGCGTGCGGGTCAGGAGCAATACGGCCTGGCGGGTAACCGCGATGCCTTCCTGTTGCAGGGCCAGATCATGGGCCTGATCGGCTGCGGCAACCTGGGCCGGGCCCTGCTTCCCCTGCTAGCCCCGTTTCGCCCGCGCCTGCTGATCCACGACCCCTGGCTGCCCGACAGCCTGATTCGCGAACTCGGCGCCGAACCCGCCAGCCTGGAGCAGGTATTGGCGCAGCCCAGGATCATCTTCGCGCTGGCCGGCGTGACCGCGCAGAACCAGGGCTGGCTGGACCGGGCGCGATTGGAGACGGTCCGCAGCGATGCCGTCTTCCTGCTGATGTCGCGAGCGGGCATCGTCGATTTCGACGCGCTCGTGGACCTGGTGGCGCAAGGCCGGTTCCGCGCGGCCACCGACGTATTTCCGGTCGAGCCCGCGCCGCCAGACCTGCCCGCGCGCCAGGTCGATGGCCTGCTGCTATCGTCCCACCGTGCCGGAGGCCTGCCCAGCGCGCTGGCGGCCATCGGCGAGATGGTGGTCGACGACCTGGGTCTGATCCTGTCCGATCTGCCACCCCAGCGGCTGCAAGCTGCGCGAAGCGAAACCGTCGGACGCTGGCGCAATGCGCCGGGGCGCAGCTACGCGGCGGGCACGCGGCTATGACGCCTCGAAGCACGATCGCCCTGCTTTGCGTGCCCGGGAGCGCACGCAGATGACGTCCGTCACGCTGGTGCACCGCGAGCCGGATCGGCTCGGCGAAGGCCCCCAGTGGAATACCCGGGAGCAGCGCCTGTACTGGGTCGATGCGTTCGCGCCCGCGATCCGGCGCCTGGAGCCGGTCGATGGATCGGTGTGCAGCTTTCAGCTGGCGGACGACATCGGCTCCTTCGTGTTCTGCGTCGATGGCAGCCTGGTCGGTGGCACCCGCGCCGGCTTCCAGCGCATCCGGCTGCGGGAAGACGGCGGTACCGACTGCAGCGTGCTCGCAGACCCGCTCGCGCGTGACCGGCGCCTGATGCTCAACGACGGCAAATGCGACCGGCGAGGCCGCTACTGGTGCGCCAGTGTGCACTCCGACTTCGTCGGTCGCCAGGCGGAACTGCTCCGGCTGGACGCCGACCTGTCGGTGACACGCATGGATGGTGACTTCGTCATCGGCAACGGTATCGCGTTTTCTCCCGACGACAGCCGCCTGTACCTGGCCGACAGCCGGGACGAAACGGTCTGGATGTACGACTTCGACCTGGAGCGCGGCAGTATCTCCGGCAAGCGGCGCTTCTTCTCGACCGCCGACATCGAAGGACGCGTCGATGGCGCCACCTGCGATACCGAGGGCAACTACTGGTGCGCACTGGTGCACGGCGCGGCGGTTGCATGTATCTCACCGGCAGGCAGGATGATCGAGCGGATCGCGGTACCCGCCCGGCATCCGACCATGGTCACGTTCGGCGGGCCACGGCTGGACCAGCTCTACGTGACTACCGCGCGCCAGATGCTGCGCGACGATGAACACGCAGCCTGGCCACAGGCCGGCGGCTTGCTGCGTATCGATGGCATCGGCGCCACCGGCCTGCCGGAACCATTTTTCGCAGGATGATGAAGCATGGAGAGACTGCAGGCACCATGACCACTGTATTGATCACCGGTTGCGATACCGGGCTGGGACGGGAGTTTGCGCTCCAGTATGCCGCCGCCGGATGCTCCGTGCTGGCCACCTACCGTGACCTGGCGAACCGGTTGCCCGACCCCTCGATGCGCCATTTCGCGCTCGACGTCACCGATGCCGCGCAGTTCGCCGCGCTCAAGGAGGTGCTGGGCGAGGCGCCGATCGACCTGCTGGTTTCGAATGCCGGCATTGGCCTGGAGACCGACAGGATCGGCGCGCTCGACCACGAGCATGTGCAGCGCATCCTGCAGACCAATACGCTGGGGCCGCTGCGACTGGTCGATGCGCTGGTCGACAACGTCGCGGCCAGCGCGATGCGGCGCATCGTCATGGTCAGCAGCCGCATGGGCTCGATCGCCAACAACCTGTCGGGTGGCCACTACGGCTACAGGGCCAGCAAGGCCGGACTCCACGCGATCGGTCGCAGCCTGGCGATCGACCTGTTCCCCCGCGGCATCACGGTGGCGATGCTGCACCCGGGCCGGGTCAACACCGCCGGTGGTGGCGGCCCCGACGCGCCCCTGAGCGCCGAGAACAGCGTCCAGGCGATGCGCCGCACGATCGCGCGCATGGGCAACCATGAAACCGGTGTGTTCTGCAACTACGATGGACAGGTGATCCCATGGTGACGGCTTCCACGACAACACCGGCTGTGCCAACGACCCGCATTGCACTGGCCGGTTACGGCGCCTGGGGACAGATGCATGCGCGCGCGATCAAGGCCATCGACGGCGCACAGGTGGTCGCGGTACTGGCGCGCAGCGATGCGGCGCGCCAGGCGGCAATTGCCGACAATCCCGGCGCAAGGCTCTATGCGGACTATGCCGAATTGCTGCGGGCAAACGACATCGACGTGGTGCACGTGGTGATGCCCAACCACCTGCATGCACAGGCCGCGATTGCCGCCTTGCGCGCGGGCAAACACGTGGTGCTGGAAAAGCCGCTGGGATTGAGCCTGGACGAATGCGATGCGGTGCAGGCGGCGTCCGAGCACAGCGGCAAGCTGCTCGCGGTAAACCATGAACTGCGCATCTCGCGCCAATGGGGCGTGGTCCGAGAGATGGTGGCGGATGGCGATTTCGGTGCGGTGCGCCACCAGCACGTCTCGTTGTTCCGCCGTCCGTTCAAGACCGGTTCGGGTGGCTGGCGCTACGACCCGGACCGCGTCGGTTCCTGGGTGCTGGAGGAACTGGTGCATTTCATCGACCTGGTGTTGTGGTACGGCGAGGACAACGGCATGCCGCAGCGGGTCACAGCGTTCGGTGGCGATCCCGGCAAACGCCTGCCGGATCAGTTCAGCGTCGTGCTCGAATGGTCCAACGGCGCGACTGCGGTGCTGAACCAGTGCCTGAACGGCTTCGAACACCATACCGTGCTCGAGTTGGCCGGCAGCGCGGGGGCGTTGCGCACCTGGTGGAGCGGCACGATGGACCGCACGCTGACACCGAGCTTCGAGATGAAGCGGCGCCGGGGCGACGGTGATGTGGAAACGATCGCCATTCCCCTATCCGGCGAGGTGTTCGAACTCGAAGAAAACCTGCGCCAGGCACTCGCCGGTTTCGCCCAGGGCCGCTCGATCCTGCCGGCGCAGGCCGCGCGCGCCAGCGTGGCGGTGTCGCTGGCGGCGGAGCGGGCGTGGGTGGCGGGACAGCCAGTGAACCTGGGCGGCGGAACGTCCATGCGAACCTGACCGTGAAGCTTGCCAGCTGGCGGCTACCCGTTGGCAGGGCGCGGCATTCACCCTCTGCCGCGACATGGCTCTGACCGTGCGTGCCGATGTGCTGGACGGTGTGCAGGGGCTGTTTGCCAGCGCCAGGATCTGGCCGAGCCTTCAACCCATCGTCGACAGCCTGCCGCCAGGCTACCGCATCGAGGTGGGTGGCGCAGCGGAAGAAACGACGAAGTCCGACCGTGCGCCTTTCGCCGTTTTCCCGCTGATGTTCGTGGTGATGGTGTTCCTCCTGAGGTTGCAACTGCAAAGCTTTTCGCGCATGGGGATGGTGTTCCTGACGGCGCCGCTGGCACTGATCGGGGTCGTGCCGGCGCTGTTGATTTTCAATGCCCCATTCGGCTTCGTCGCATTGCTGGGAGTGATCGCACTGGGTGGCATGATCATGCGCAACGCGATCATCCTGGTGGACCAGATCGACAAAGACATTGCCGCAGGCACCCCAGCACTTGACGCGGTGGTCGAAGCCACCGTGCGCCGTGCGCGGCCGGTGGTGCTGACCGCAGCGGCTGCCGTGCTGGCGATGGTGCCCTTGATCAGCAGCGTGTTCTGGGGGCCGATGGCGATCGCCATCATGGGCGGCTTGATCGTCGGCACCGTGCTCACGCTGGTCTTCGTGCCCGCGCTGTATGCGACCTGCTTGCGGCTGCGACCTGCGGCTGCCTTGCTGGAACCCAGCATGGCCCAAGGTCTTCCATCCCAAGGATATTGATCCGGCTCTTTGCCGCAGGGGCGTCGCACCCTCGTGGCGTTGCCGGCCCTGAACGGCGCAGGCCAACCTTGACGCGGCGCGCTTTGCCTCCTATGCGCAAGCTCGCGGGAAGGAAGCCGCGGCGGCGCAAGTCACGAAGGCGCGAACGCAGGCCATCCCTTGAAACTTCACCGGGCAACACCATCTCAAGATCCTGAACGTTGCCCTTTTATTCTGAAAGCTTCCCTTGGAAATCACCTTGCTTTGGGTCTTGTGTGTTGCCTTGATCGCATTGGGCCTGGCGGGCACGGTGCTGCCGGTGTTGCCGGGCACTGTGCTGGTGTGGGGCGGCATTGCGCTGGGGGCCTGAATCGATGACTTCACGCGGGTAGGAACGACCACCGTGGTGGTGGTCAGCATACTGGCGGTGCTGGCCTGGGGGCTGGAGTACGTGGCGGGGCTCATGGGGGCCCAAAAGGCCGGTGCCAGCAAACAGGCGCTGCTGGGCGCGGCGGTGGGTACGGTGGTGGGACTTTTCATGGGCTTGGTGGGCGTGCTGTTCATGCCCTTGGTCGGTGCTGCCGTGGGCGAGTACATCGCTCGGAAAGACCAGACCCGTGCCGTCAAAGTCGGGGTCGCGACCTGGGTCGGGATCATGGTGGGGCTGATCGCGAAGGTAGTGCTGGCGTTCATCATGGTGGGTATTTTCGTGGCGGCTTTGCTGATCTGACCCCGCGTTTCAGCGTGCCAGCGGCCACTGGCACCCGACCAGACGGCCGGGTGGGGTTCCCGCTTCTCCGCCCCCGGCTGTTTGACGCTCGGGCTGCCAGAAGGTGCCGATCATGATCGGCGCCAGTCTGCTGCTGCTCGGGCTGTCGCTGGATGGCCAACTCTCGTTCCTGGATGGGGGTCTCCTGTTTGCACTGTCGGTTGCCTGCACCGTGTTCCCGATCGTGCAGTCGCGCCGTGAAGCGCAGGCTGCGAAGGACGATTTCGCCGGCGCCATTGAACCCACCGAGGCCGGGGCCTGGGACAGCCACTGGGCGGCGCAGATCGGCTTGATCGCTGCCGTGCCGGGCCTGGCGATGGCTGGCGAGGTGTAGCATGGCCACTGCTCGACATGACAGCATTCTTGCCTTCGATGCAGAGGCCGCACAAGTGTGGGGGAGGCTGCGAGTGCCACATCCGGAACACATACTCGTCAAGCAGATCGCCGCCATCGCCTTGGTCAACGACTTGAGCGTGGTGACGTGAAACGGGGCCGACTTCAACGACACCGGCGTCAGGCTGAAGAACTCGTTCTTGCCGGTC
>JBBRVD010000056.1:0-20037 GCA_038247175.1 Burkholderiales bacterium
CCTCGGAGTCGAAGAAATCCGCCGACTCGGCATAAAACACCACCGCGCCAATGACTGTCCCTTTGGCGCGCAGCGGGAACACCGCGACAGAACGGTACCCCTGTGCCAGCGCAGACTCCCGCCATGGCGCAAACGAAGGATCGCGGGCAATATCGTTGCAAATCACCGGCTGGTTCTCGCGCACGGCCCGACCGAACGGCCCCAGCCCTTCCGTCACCGGCAGGCTGCTGACCCGGATCGATTCCAGATAACCGTCGATATTGCCGGCCTTCGCGGCTGGCCTGACATGGCCGTGCGCCCCTTCCAGCAACCCCACCCAGCAGGCGCGCAACCCGCCCGACTCGACGGCGATCCGGCAGGCGGATTCGAACAGCTGTTGCCGATCGCGGCTCTCGATCATGGTCCGGTTGATCTTGCTCAGCAGCGCATACACGCGGTTCAGGCGCAGCAGCCGCTCATCCACCCGCTTGCGCAACGAGATGTCCTGAATCGCCCCCTGGACGGCCACGATCTGTCCAGCCTCGTCGCGAACCGCGTGTCCGATCGAGCGGACCCAGACCGGTGAACCATCCCTGGCCTTGATCAGGAATTCGCCGTCGAAATCGACGCCCTCTTTGGCGCACATATCGAACAAGCCTGCGATCTGCCCCCGGTATTCGGGCGCATAGAAACCGACCGCGTCGTCGAATGTGGGCGAGAAACCCGGCGGCATGCCATGGATACGCGCCGTCTCGGGCGACCAGCTGATCCGCCGGTCGGCCAGCTCGACCGACCAGCCACCGACCCGGCCGGTCTCGCTGGCCACCTGCAGCAGCCGGCCGTCTGCACCCATGCCTTGCGTCGCCAGCGTCGCCAGCGTCGCCTGAGTAGGGAGGCGGCTACCGCGCCGCCGCCGTTGCAGCAACCACCATGCCAGGCCTGCGATGAGCAGCACAGCCAGACCACTGCCGATGCGCTGGGTGAGTTGGGCCTGGTAGGCCGCCACCGTGGCCGCAGGCCGCGCCCCGAACCAGTCCAGCAACAGCAAAGCCAGTTCGGCACCGGCCACACCCCAGACCCAGCGCGCCGAACCTGACAACAGCGCGAAAACCAGGGCCAACACGAGAAAGAGTTGCGCAAGCACAGGATACGGCGTGGCGTACTGAAGCAAAGGAAGCATCAGCACCGAAGCGGCGGCCAGCCCCCGAAAAATCCACGCATGACTGCGGCGCTCTGTCACGGGCACCGCTGCGTTGGGAACCTGCATGTCAGGAGCGGCTGGCCGCTGCGAAGGGTTTGACGGCCCCCTCGAGCGGCAGCGGACGCAGTGAGCGAGAGAGCAGCTTCATTCCAGGATTATCCCCAAGGGCACAGTCCGGCCATGACGGTTGGTCCGATGCCCGCGGGTGTGGGTGCCACCATCGCGGTTTCAACAGTCGAGCACCTCGCGCACCCTGTTCGCCAGATCCGAGCGACGGTAGGGCTTGCTCAGCAGGTGGATACCCGGGTCCAGCCGCCCATGGTGGACGATGGCGTTCTCGGTGTATCCGGAGGTATAAAGCACCTTCAGCCCGGGTCGCAGCATCAGCGCCTGCGCAACCAGTTCGCGACCACCCATGCCCGGCATGACGACATCGGTGAACAGCAGATCAATCGCCGCGCCCGAGCGAACGATTTCCAATGCACACTGTCCGTCGGTTGCCTCGATCACCTGGTAACCGATCGCAATCAGCTGCCCACCGGCATAGCTGCGCACCAGCACGTCATCCTCCACCAGCAGGATGGTCTCGCCCCCTGCGCCCCCTGCGCCCCCTGCGCCCCCTGCGCCCCCTGCGCCATCCCCACCACCCACCTGGGCCCGCCCCAGCACCTCGACCGCGTGATTGCCAGGCTGGCACGCACGTGGCAGGTAGAGCCGGATCGTCGTGCCATGGCCTGGCTCCGACACCACGCTGACATGGCCGTTGGACTGCTTGACGAATCCGTAGACCATCGCCAGGCCCAGCCCGGTGCCCTTGCCAGTGACCTTGGTGGTGAAAAACGGCTCGAACATCCGCGCGATCACCCGTGGCTCCATGCCATGGCCTGTGTCGGACACTGCCAGCATCACATAATCACCTGGCTGGACATCGGAATGCCGGCTCGTATATTCCGCATCCAGCCGGATGTTGGCGGTCTCGATGGTCAAGCGCCCACCGCCGGGCATGGCATCGCGCGCGTTGATGCACAGGTTCAGCAAACCACTTTCGAGCTGGCCTGCGTCGGCCAGCGCACGCCACGGATTGGGGCCACGCACAAAGGCAATCTCGACCTGCTCGCCCAGCGTGCGCCGCAGCAGCGGATCGAAGCCGACGATCAGCCGGTCCAGGTCCACCGGCTCCGGATCCAGGGTCTGCTTGCGCGCAAACGCCAGCAGCCGTTGGGTGAGCTCGGCACCCCGCTGCGCCGCCCCCACAATCATGCCGGCCAGTTCCTGATTGTCGCAATCCTGGTCCAGTTCCTCCTGAAGCAACTCGCCATTGCCCAGGATCACCGTGAGCAGGTTGTTGAAGTCGTGCGCGATACCGCCGGTCAGTTGGCCGACCGACTCCAGGCGCTGCGACTGGCGCAACTGCTCCTCGAGCTGGGCCTTGCCCGAGACATCGGTCAACGCGCCGACCATCCGTAGCGCCAGGCCCGCGGCACCACGGATCAGGTAGCCCCGGTCATCCACCTGCGCCTGGCTTGCGTCGCCTCGCAGCAGGCGATAACTGTCGCTCCAGACGCTGGCGCTGCCCGCGATGGCCTCGCGGATACCGGCCATCACCCGCTCCCGATCCTGTGGATGCAGGGCAGCCTCCCGTTCCTGCACACCGGACTTGGACGGATCATGCTGCAAACCGAAAAGTTCCTGGTAACCCTCGTTCCACCACAAGGTGTCCGCCTGCAGGTCCCAGTCCCAGATCGCATCGCGCGAGGCCATGGACACCAGACGAAATCGCTCGGCGCTCTCGCGCGCCGATTGTTCGGCCCGCTTGAGCTGCGACAGGTCCTGGAAAGCACCCCCGATCCTGGTGATGACACCGGTATCATCACGTTCAGCCTGCGCGACGATACGCACCCACACCACGCGGCCACGCGCAGTGACGATCTGGGCCTCCATGTCGAAGGGTGTTCCGTCCCGCATGCACAGCTCCAGCGCCTTCGCCAGCGGTTCGCGCCACTGGGGCAAGTACAGGTTCAGCGCGAGCTTCAGAGGAGGCTGATCGTTCGCCGGATACTCGACGATGTCGAACACCTCGTCGGACCAGGTCAGGCGCTGGTCCGGCACGCTGATGGCCCAGCCACCCACCTGCGCAATCTTGCCGGCGATACGCAGCAGCAGCGTGTTCTGCGTGATCTGCGCGGTGGCGCGCTTGAGGTCATCGATGTCGGTGCAGGTGCCCAACCACTTGATGACCGCGCCCGACGCATCGCGAAACGCCACTGCCCGCACCAGCATCCAGCGATAGCCGCCCCCGGTGCGGCCCATGCGGCACTCGACGCTGTAGTCCAGGCCGCCAGCAATCGCATCGGCTCGCACCCGTGCAGCCGACGCGCGTTCTTCCGGATGAACGGCGTGGTCCCAGCCTTGCTGGACAACCTGGTCCAGGCTCAAACCGGTGCAGTCGGACCAGCGCCGATTGACGTAACTCGCGGTTCCGTCGGCGAGCATCATCCAAACCATCTGCGGCATCGACTCGGCCAGCGCCTTCATCTCCAGCACACTGGCACGCAAGGCTTCACGGCCCGCATGCAGTGCCGTCACGTCCCGGAAATAGACCGCCAATCCTTCCTCGGACGGTGACACGTTGACCTCGATCCACTTGCCCAGCGGCCGATAGAACTCCTCGAAGCTGATGGCTTGCCCACTCGTCATCGCCTGGCGGTAGTTGCGCTCGAAAATGCTGCCGCGCGCCTCCGGGAACACCGCCCATACGACATTCCCCAGCAACTCGGCACGCGGTCGCTCGAGTACCCGTTCCGCGGCCGCATTGACGTACGTGAAACACCAGCCCGTATCGACCGTGAAAAACGCGTCGTGGATCGTCTCCAGCGTTTGAAGCAACCGGCTGCCCAGACCGCGGATCTCCTCGGCGGCCCGTTTTTGCTCCGAAATGTCCTGGAACGCGCCCTGGACCCCGACGATGGCACCCACGCCGTCGCGCAACGCCTCGCCGATCGCACGCACCCAGACGCGATGCCCCTTCACGGTGACGATCTGCGATTCAAAATCGAACGGCGTCCCGTCGGCGGCACACGCCTGGACGATGCGCTCCACCTGGCCACGGTATTCCAGCGGATAGAAGTCGATCGCCTCCTGCAGCGTTGGGACCCGCCCTGTTTCCACCCCATGGATCGCAAATACTTCGTCCGACCAACTCAAGGTCATGGTGCCGAGTTCCAGCGACCAGCCGCCCATCCGGGCCACCCGTTCGGCGATACGCGCCAGTGTGAGGCTGCGCTCGAGATGCTCGCGTACCTTGCGCTGCTCCGTGATGTCGGCCACCATGCCGAAGTATGCGATGGCCTGGCCCTGATCGTCGAACTCGACCGTGGTGCGACCGCTGAGCCAGCGCAGCGCGCCGTCGCCGCGCTCGATGCGGTACTCGGACTGCATTTTCGGCTGCGCCGGCGATGCCGATAGTTCCAGTGCCCGAAGCGCTGGCCGATCCTCGGGCAGCACGAACCGGTAGTAGTGTTCCAGCGTACCCTCGAAGTCTTCTGGCGCGATACCGAACAACTCGCAGGTCGCGTCCGACCAGACCAACGGGCCGCTGCGCAAGTCCAGGCTCCAGCTGCCCATCCGACCCAGGCGCTGCGCGTTCGACAGATTGACCGCCCGCTCGCGCAGCAACCCATCCGAGCGCTGGCGCACCAGTTCGGAAGCCGCGCGGGATGCGAAGATTTCCAGTAACGAGGCCACCAGCGCGGTATCGGTCAGCGGCTGGCGGAACAACACGAACAACAGGCCCACGACCTGGCCGCCGGCATCGACCAGGCGACGCCCGGCATAGGCTTGTGCGCCGAGCTCGGCCATCCGGTCGGCCAGGGGATAGTGGCTCATGCCGCCCGCTGGGACGATGCACATGTCCTGATGGAGCAGTTCTGCACACGGCGTGCCGTCCAACGCATATTCGAAGTTGGCAACCGCGGCACCGTCCACGACAGCCGCTACACTGCGCACCGTCACCGGCTCCCCCGGCAGCAATCGTGCAACCAGGCCGACATCGGCTCCGGTGACCCGCGTCATGGACGCCGCCAACTGGGCAAAAAAGTCTGTGCCCGAGACGGCCGACACACTGGCAGCCACCTCGACCACCGCGGATTCGATCCGGCGGCGTTCCAGCAATGCGCGCTGGTTGAGGATGCCGAAGGCAAGGTTCGCTGCCAGCTGTTGCAGCAGACGCAACTCATCCGGCGCGACGCTACGGATCTCCGTCGCGTATAGCGCAAGAACGCCGAAAGCCTGCCCCTTGTCAAGCAGGGGAAGACAGACTGCGCTGCACAGCCCCTGCTTGCGTGCCAATGGCATCCAGGACGCAAAGCCGGCGTCCTGCTCCAGATCGACAACCACCACCGGAGCGCCTGCGCGTACCGCGCGCGAGGCCGGGCCGTTACCGTAGGGACTGTCGGGCAAAAGGCTGCGCGCAGGCCCGCCCAGCAGTTCGGCGCCACGGCCGGCCGAAGCCTGGGCCAACAGCACCGGCGGATCCTGTTTCGATACCAGGCCCACGCAGGCAAAACCGCAACTGCCGGTATCCACCGCGATCCTGCAGATCGACAGCAACAATGCTTCCTCGCTCTGTGAGCGACTCAAGGCTTCATTGCAGCGGCTGAGCAGCTGCAGCGCGCGGTTGCTGGTCTCCAACGCCTGCTGCACGACCTTGCGCTCCGTGATCTCCATGACCACACCGCAAGCACGCACGACCCGATCCTGCTGATCAACCGAGAATCGGCCAAGCCAATTCAACCAATGCAGCGACCCGTCAGGCCACACCACGCGGCACTCGACGTCGTATCCCCCCTTGTCCGCGCTGGCGGCCTGGAACACACGATCGACGCGGTCACGGTCGAGCGGATGGATATGGGACAGAAAACTGGCGTAATGCCACTCGGGCAGCCGTTCGGAATAACCAAAGCAGGCATCATGTTGCAGTGAGCGGGTGGTGGAGTCGCTTTCCAGGTCGAGATCCCAGTACCCGACACGCGAGGCTGCGAGTACAAACCCCAGTTGCTCCCGAGCCTCGTGCAGGGCGCGCTCGGTGCGACGGCTCTCGGTGATGTCCCGGCAGGTGCCGACGGCGCGCACCGGCCGGCCGCTGGCATCGACAAACGTGCGCCACCGCTCTTCGACCTCCTTGATACGGCCGTCGGCCATCAGGATCCGGTGCACGAGGGTCCGGATCTCGGTGTCTTTCAGTGAGTTCAGAAAGGCCTGCTCGACCTGGTCCCGCTCCTGCGGATGGACCTTGTGCAGGAAGGCCGGATGTGTCGGTTGGAAAGTATCGGGATCGGTCTCGAAGATCCTGTGTGTCTGCTCGGACCAGTCGACACCCAGGGTATCGAGATCGGTCTCCCAGCTGCCCAGCTGCGCCACCCACTGCGTATCCCTCAACCGGGACTTCTCGCCCGCAAGCTGCTCGATGAGTTCGCGCTGTTGCGCCTGGCTGGCCTGCAGCGAGCGGGTCAGCTCCTGCTGGCGCAGATGCAGACGGATACGGGCCAGCAACTCGTGGTCTGCGATCGGCCGGGCAACATAACCATCTGCGCTGGCGTCGAGTCCGGCCTGCGGCTGGGGTTGCGTCTGGAAGCCGCTGAGCAGCACAACCGGAATCGCTGCGAGCGTGGCATCGGCGCGGATCTGCCGCAACACCTCGGGGCCGGACATGTCGGGCAGCACGATGTTCAACAGCACCAGGTCGGGCCTGTGCTGGCGTACCCGTTGCAGGGCATGCGCGCCATCCTCGGCCGCCATGACGTCATAGCCCGCGTTGTCGAGCAGCCCAACGACAGCGTCCAGTGCGGGGCGATCGTCATCGACAACCAGAATGCGATGGCGCGGCGGCTGCACCGGGATTCTCACGGCCATCATGAGAATGATTCCGCGCTTGGAGGCGCGTGAACGTCATGCGCCCAGGGACCGGGGACCGGCACCGGCACCGGCACCGGAAGATACTGCCGCGACGGCACGGTCGGTTCCACTGTGCCCGACGATTCACCGTGCAACGCATCGCGCACACGCCGCGCGAGTTCGGCGCGTCGGTAGGGTTTGCCCAGCAGCAGCACGCCGGCATCGAGCCGCCCATGGTGCACGAGAGCATTTTCCGTGTAGCCCGACGTGAACAGCACCGACAAGTCCGGGCGCAGCCGCCGCGCTGCGTCCGCCAACTGCCGCCCGTTCATCCCGCCTGGCATCACCACGTCGGTGAACAGCAGGTCAATCACCTGCGCCGCGTCCTGGGCGAGGATACGCAACGCGCCCGGTCCGTCCGCGGCCTCGATCACCGCGTAGCCCAGGGACACCAGCTGGCTGGCCGCATAGCGGCGCACCAGTTCGTCGTCTTCCACCAGGAGCACCGTGTCCGTGCCACCATCGACCGGCATCTGCGCCAATGCCTGCGCCTGAGGTGGCGCTAACTGCACCTGCGCCTGCGCCCGCGGCAGGTACATCTTCACCGTCGTGCCCTGCCCCAGCTCCGAATAAATACTCACATGCCCGCGCGACTGCTTCACGAAACCGTACACCATCGACAAGCCCAACCCGGTTCCCCTGCCCTTCTCCTTGGTCGTGAAGAACGGCTCCACCACCCGGCCCACGTACTCCGGCGCGATTCCCACGCCGGTGTCCGACACTGCCACCATCACATACTGCCCTGGCGCCAGGTCCACATGTCGCTGCGCATCGTCCTGCTCGATATCCGTGTTGTTCGTCTCCATCGTCAGACGCCCGCCCTCGGGCATCGCATCACGCGCGTTCAGGCACAGGTTGAGTAGCGCGCTCTCGAGCTGCGCCGGATCCACCAGCGCCTGCCACAACCCGGCCCCGCGCATGAATCCGATCTCGATCTGCTCGCCCAGCGTGCGCCGCAGCATCGCGTCCATGCCCGCCATCAGCTGGTTGATATCCACCACGCGCGGCTCCAGCGGCTGGCGCCGCGCAAACGCCAGCATGCGCTGCGTCAGATCGGCGCCGCGCTGGGCTGCATCCAGGATCATGCGCGCCAGATCCTGCTGCCCTCTGTCCGCCGGCAACTCGTTGGCCAGCAGCTCCGCGTTACCCATGATCACCGTCAGCAGGTTGTTGAAGTCATGCGCCATGCCGCCCGTGAGTTGGCCGACCGACTCCAGCCGCTGCGACTGGCGCAGTTGCGCCTCCAGCGAACGCTGCTCCGTGACGTCGCGAACCCCGCCGATCATGCGCTGCGGCTGGCCTTGTGCATCGCGCACCACGAAGCCCCGGTCCACGACGGCCAGGTAGCTACCATCTGCGCGCTGGAAACGGTAGCCATGTTGAAAGCGATCCGTCGCGCCCGCCATGACAAAACCCAGGGAAGCCTGGATATGCGCCCTGTCGTCCGGATGTACCCGCTCCAACCACCGCCGTGATACACCGCCTGCGGCCCAATCGCGACCCTCCTCGCGCTGGTCATCGCCGCCTGGAGTGCCGAACAGGGACTGCCGGCCTTCGCTCCACCAGATGCGATTGGTCGTCAGGTTCCAGTCCCACACCATATCCTGCGTGATCTCGGCCAGCAGCCGGAATCGCTCCTCGCTCTCGAACACATGCTGCTCGGTGCGCTTGCGCTGCGATATGTCCTGCACCGCGCCCCGGATGCACACGATGACCCCATCCGGACCCCGCTCGGCCTCTCCAATCGCATGTACCCACAGCGACGCACCGCTGTGCGGCACCAGTTCCACTTCCATGTCGAAACCGGTCCCCTGCAACGCACAGGCGTCGAGCGCGGCGCGAATCGCGCCGACCTGCTCCGGGCGATAGAAGGAGAAGGCATCCTGCAGCGTGGGCGCATAGCCGGGCGGCATGCCGTGGATCCGACACATCTCGTCGGACCAGCTGGCCGTACCCGCGGGCAGCGCGATCTGCCACGCGCCAAGCCGGCCGATGCGCGATGCCACACCCAGCAGCAACTGGCTGCGCGAGAGCGCCTCCTCGGCCGCCTTCTGCTGCGAGATGTCCTGGACCACCGCGATCAGGCCGACCGGGGTGCCCTGGAGGTCGCGCTTGACCGACACGCTGCGGCGCAGCCAGATCAGCCGGCCCGACCGGGTCCGGTTGCAGCGTTCGACGATGTAGCTGCTGCGCTCGCCGTCCAGCAGTTGCTGCGTCAGGCGACCCATCTCCGCAATATCGTCGGGCAGCGTCAGCGCGGTGGCGTCGCGTTGGCGCAACTCGTCCAGCGAATAGCCCACGAGCGCGCAGTAGGCCGCGTTGGCGTCCAGGAATCGGTAGTCCAGCGAACTGATGGCAATGCCCGCCGCTGCATCGTCGAAAGTGCGGCGAAACCGCTCTTCGCTGATACGCAATCCCTGCTGCACCGCCAGCCGTTCGATCGTGGCGGCCAGAATCTGGGCGACCGACTGCAGGAATTGCGCGTCATCCTGCGTGAAGTGCCGCACCGCGCGCGCATGCGCGCCCAGCACACCCCAGGGGCTTCCCGAGACCATGATGGCCATGCTCATGCCACTGCGCACGCCATGGTCCTGCAGCAAGGCAGGCGCGTCGAAACGCCGCTCCAGCGACAGGTCGTCCACCAGCACCGTCTCGCGCTCCAGCAGCGTGAACCCTGCCTGCGACCCGGCATCGTTATCGACCTGGGCCGCACCCGCCAGACCGTGCGCCCAGCCCACGCCTGCCACAAGCAACAGCTTCGTACGATCGGGTGTCAACTGCAGCACCTCGCACAGTTCGACCGGCTGCGCCAGCGCCACCAGTTCCGCTGCGCGCTGCAGCAATGACGACAGGCTGTTCGAACCGGTCGCCTCCCGGCCGAGCTGGGCAACGGCGCGCATCTGACGCCGCAACAGCTCGACGCGGCTGCCGCCACACTCCTGGTCATCCACGGCCTGAACCCTCCCTTTCACCAAGTGCGATAGTCGCCCGAGGGCGGTCTGCATCCACGCATGACGCCGGTCGGTCCCACCGCTGCAGCGCCGCATCATCCCGCACGAGGATAGGCGCGGTTCGCGTCACTAAGGTGCGATCAGGCTGAAACGGCCGTCCACGATCGCTGAAACGCGCACGACGTCGACCCGTTGATCGGTATCAGCGCGCATGGCAGCGACATACCGCTCCCGGTCTTGCGGCAGCACCGGTGCCAGAGAGTGGCCCTTTCGGCCCCCGAGCCGCTGCGGTCGGGTTCTGAACGGTGTAAAACCCTGATCCGAGCA
Organism: Burkholderiales bacterium; assembly: GCA_038247175.1. Classification (GTDB taxonomy): domain Bacteria; phylum Pseudomonadota; class Gammaproteobacteria; order Burkholderiales; family Burkholderiaceae_C; genus CAISIP01. Next base: position 10,411 of record JBBRVD010000056.1, read on the forward strand.
GGTAGGCCGGTCTGTCACCGGATCGTGGACCCAACTTTCCAGGTCGGCAATCGGCTGCAACTCGCGCCTCTGACGTATGCTGTCCAGCACGGCCTGCTGCATCGCCAGCCGCTCGATGGTGGCAGCCAGGATCTGGGCCACCGATCGCAGGAACTGCGCATCGTCCTGCGTGAAACGCCGCACCGAGCACGCATGCGCGCCCAGCACGCCCCAGGGGCGTCCCGACACCAGAATGGCAATGCCCATGCCGCTGCGCGCGCCATGCTCGAGCAACAAGGGAGACGCGCTGAAACGCCGCTCCCGCAACAGGTCGTCAACCAGCACGGTCTCTCGCTCGAGCAGGGTGAATCCCGCCTGCGACTGCACGTCGGCATCCAGCCGGGCCGCACCCGCGAGACCGTCCGCCCATCCCACACCCGCCACAAGCACGAGATGCGTACGGTCTGGCATCAACTGCAACACCCCGCACAGTTCAACCGGCTGCTCCAGCGCCACCAGTTCGGTCGCGCGCTGCAGCAACGACACCAGATTGGTCGATCGGGTCGCATCTTGTCCAAGCTGGGCCACTGCGCGCAGTTGGCGCAGCAGCAGCTGCCCCCGGCTGCCGCCGTATTTGCGGTCATGCACGGTCTGCTCCTTTCACATCATCAGGTACGCAAGCCGCCCGAAGGCTGTCCAAAACCACACGCGTGGCCGATCGCTTCGACCGCGGCAGTGCCGCATCGGTTTGCAAAAAGACCATGGGTGGATCACACGGACAAGGCATGAACAACATTCGAGACAGTAGTAGGGCGCGATTCTAGAAACCCGGGTGGCCCGGTTGTGCCAAAACGGCAGGTGGCTTAACAAATCTGAAGAAGCCAGCCAGGGCAGCGCAGTCACGGAGGTCACGGGTTGGTCGCACCGATCGGTATCCATGCAGCGTTGTGCGACCCCCTGCTGGCCGACGCGGCAGGGCATCGCATTGACCGATTGACACACATCAATGCACCGACCGGGCAAATGCCCGAAAGTGCGGTCATGCAAGCCAATTCGCAACGCAGCGAGTTCCCGCCCGAGGCAGACCTGGGTATCGACGTGGCCACGCCTGCGGCAGCCGCCACGCTGCAGCAGATGGCGCTGCAGACGATGGCGACCATCGAACCGAACACGCTGAAGCAATTTTTCCGATGATCGCCGGCCCATGCCACACGCCACACGCCACACGCCACACGCCACACGCCACACGCCCACAAGGAGCCTGCCATGCCCCGCCCATTGAGCGATCTTGCCAACACCATCGTTGCGGTGGTGGAGCCCGAGACCACCGCACTGCAGACGGCGCTGTTGATGCGCCAGCACCATGTGGGCGCGCTGGTCGTCGTCGATGCGCTGGAGAACTCCCGCCCGGTCGGCATCGTGACCGATCGCGACCTGGTGCTGGCGGTGATGGCCGAAGGACTGGATCCAGCGGTATTCAGCGCCTCCGACATCATGTCGCACGACCTGGTGCTGGCGCGTGCAGACCTCGGCCTGCAGGACGCGATTGCGCTGATGCAGGAGCGCTCCGTACGCCGGTTGGTGGTCGTCGACGACACGGGCCGGCTCGGCGCCATCGTGGCGCTCGAGGACGTGCTCGAGGCATTGGCCAGCGACCTGAATGCCGTGGTGCTCAGCCTGCGCGGCGCGCGCGACCGGGAGTTCGCGCAGCGGCGTTGAGAGCGTGACAGGCAAACGCGGACAGGCAAACGCGGTCAGCCGCGCTTGCGATAGACGAAGTAGGTGTCCGTCGGCATGTCGCCGGCGCCGATATCGGCCAGCGCGATCGGCTCGAGCGCCGCGTCTTCCATCGGCTGGTCGCCAACCAGGTACGCGCCGGGTACCAGCACCTGCACGAACAAGGAGGACAACCAACCTCCCAGAGCCCGGCTGGCGGCGATATCGCCATTGCCGACGTCGGCATGAATCATCGCCACTGTGCCGGCGCTGCGCGCGGCCTCGGCTGGCACCGTCTGGCGGAAATCCCCGAGGCGCATCATCTGCGCGGGCGGTATGCAATCCGGATGCGAGACCACCTGCCGGTCGAACACGATGATGTCGCGCCCGGCAAAGCGGTCGCGCATATGGTCATAGGTGCGGCCATTGCCCAGACCCAGCTCCCACACCACGCCCGGCAGTTGTCTGGTCGCGCGCGCAGCGGCGTCGATGCCGCTGCGCTGCGCGACCACACGCGCGATGAAGCGCTCCAGCCTGGTCTTGCCACCCTTCTTTCCCATGCTTTCCCCCTCGTGTGACCGTTGGCCGAAATTGTACGAACCCGGCAGACAGGGCCACGGTATGCTCCGGCTCGCCACACGCGAGCAGATCAACCCAGATGCCCAAGCGGCAAAGCCGTCTTGTAGCGCACCTGCTTGAGCGCAAAACTCGAGCGGATCTTCTCCACGCCGGGGATCGGCGACAGGCGCTCCAGGATAAAACGCTCCAGCGCGGCCATGTCGGTCACCGCCACGCGCAGCAGGTAGTCGCTGTCGCCGGTCATCAGGTAGCACTCCATGACCTCGTCGTGCCGCGCGATCTCGGTTTCGAACTCTGCCAGCGCAGCCTTGCTCTGGGTCTGGAGGCTGATCGAGATGAACACGGTCAGCCCCAGTCCCAGCGCAGCTGCGCTGGCCAGTGCGACATAGCGCTGGATCACGCCTGCCCCCTCCAGCGCCTTGACCCGTGCCAGGCACGGCGACGGCGACAAGCCGATGCGGCGCGCCAGCTCGGTATTGGTCAGGGAGCCGTCGCGCTGCAACGCGTCCAGGATGCGCAGATCGCTGCGGTCGAGCTTTTTCATCCGGTTTTCCTTTGCAAAACAGCATATTTTGCCGCGATTGACGAGATCGATGCACGCAATGCGCAGCACCTGCGGCAGCGTCAAGCATAAAGTGGGGTGCCATGAATGCCATCCTTCGCCCCAAGTCCAGCAGTCCCGTCGACGCTGCAGGCTTCCCCGACGACGACAACCCGTCGGAGACCGCCGAGTGGCGAGACGCGTTCCTGTCACTGGTGGCTGCCGATGGTCCGGCACGGGGGCGCCAGATCCTCGGCGAACTGGCCCGCCTGGCCGCAAGCCAGCGGCTGGGCTGGCGCCCGGAGCTGAACACCCCGTATGTGAACACTATCGCGACGCAGGACCAGCCGCCGTTCCCGGGTGATCTCGCGATCGAGGAACGACTGGGTTCGTTGATGCGCTGGAACGCGCTGGCGATGGTGGTGCGCGCCAACCAGGCCTATGGCGAGCTGGGTGGGCATATTGCCAGCTATGCCAGCGCCGCCGACCTGTTCGAGGTCGGGTTCAACCATTTTTTCCATGCGCGCTACGGGCGGCATGGCGGCGATCTGGTGTTCTTCCAGCCGCACAGCGCACCCGGCGTATATGCGCGCGCCTTCCTCGAGGGACGGCTCGGCGAGGCTGACCTGTTGCACTACCGGCAGGAGATCACTGCGCAGGGGCATGGCGCGCAGGGGCTGTCCAGCTACCCGCACCCGTGGCTGATGCCCGACTTCTGGCAGTTTCCCACCGGCTCGATGGGGTTAGGTCCGATCAGCTCGATCTACCATGCGCGTTTCATGCGTTACCTGTCGCACCGGCAATTGCAGGACTGCGCCGGCCGCAAGGTCTGGGGCGTTTTCGGCGACGGCGAGATGGACGAACCCGAAAGCATGAGCGCGCTCACGCTGGCCGCGCGCGAACAACTCGACAACCTGGTGTGGGTAGTGAACTGCAACCTGCAGCGGCTGGACGGACCGGTGCGGGGCAACGGCCGCATCATCGACGAGCTCGAACGGCTGTTTGCCGGCGCCGGCTGGAACGTCATCAAGCTGGTCTGGGGCAGCGACTGGGACGGCTTGTTCGCGGCCGACAGCACGGGTGCGCTGGCTCGCGCATTCGCCCACACCGTCGACGGCCAGATGCAGACCTTTGCCGCCAAGGACGGACGCTACAACCGCGACACCTTCTTCGGCCAGAACCCGGATCTCGCGCGGCTGGCGATGGGCCTGAGCGACGAGCAGATCGACCGGCTCAAACGCGGCGGCCACGACCTGGTGAAGATCCATGCCGCCTACGCAGCGGCCGCAGCGCACCGGGGACAACCCTCCGTGATCCTGGCGCACACCAAGAAGGGTTACGGCATGGGAAGCGCCGGCCAGGGCCGGATGACGACGCACAGCCACAAGAAGCTGGACCAGGACGATCTGCTGGCATTTCGCAACCGGTTCGACCTGCCGCTGTCCGATGAACAGGCCAAGGGGCTGGCGTTCTTGCGGCCGGCCGAGGACAGCGCGGAAATGCTGTACCTGCGCGCGCATCGCGCACGCCTGGGTGGCGCGATGCCGCGCCGGGAGACCCGCTGCGACGCGGTTCCGGTACCGCCGATCGAGACCACCAGTGCGTTTGCGCTGCACGCCGACGGCAAGCAGATGAGCACGACCATGGCCTTCGTGCGCATGCTTGGCAACCTGCTCAAGGACAAGGCGCTGGGCCCGCGTATCGTGCCGATCGTCGCCGACGAGGCGCGCACGTTCGGCATGGCCAACCTGTTCAAGCAGGTCGGCATCTACAGCAGCGTCGGCCAGAAATACGCGCCTGAAGATATCGGCTCGGTGCTCAGCTACCGGGAAGCACAGGACGGCCAGATCCTGGAGGAAGGCATCAGCGAGGCGGGCGCGCTGGCCAGCTGGACGGCAGCGGCGACCAGCTACAGCGTGCATGGCCTGGCGATGTTGCCGCTGTACATCTACTACTCGATGTTCGGCTTCCAGCGGGTCGGCGACGCCATCTGGGCCGCCGCTGACCAGCGTGCCCGCGGCTTTTTGCTCGGCGCCACGTCAGGCCGCACCACACTGGCCGGCGAAGGCCTGCAGCACCAGGACGGCAGCAGCCACCTGATGGCCGCAACGATTCCGAACTGCAAGGCGTACGACCCCGCCTTCGCCGGCGAACTGGCGGTGATCCTGGACGCCGGCATGCGTGAGATGCTGGTTGAGCAACGCGACGTTTTCTACTACATCACGCTGATGAACGAGAACTATGCCCAGCCCAGTCTGCCCGAGGGAGTGGCTGAAGGCGTGTTGCGCGGAGCCTATTGTCATGCCCGGGCTGCAGGCGGCAGCGCCAGACGTGTCACATTGATGGGTTCGGGCGCGATTCTGACCGAGGTGATCCGGGCAGCCGCGTTGCTGGCTGAACAGGGCATCACCGCCGACGTGATCAGCGTGACCAGTTGGAGTGAACTGGCACGCGATGGCAGGGCGAACCCGCAGCACCACCTGGGCCGCCTGCTCGCCGAGACCCAGGGACCGGTGATCGCTGCCACCGACTATGTGCGCGCGGTGCCGGAGAGCGTGCGCGCCTTCATGCCCACCAGCCGAAGTTTCCACACGCTTGGCACCGACGGCTTTGGGCGCAGCGACACGCGCGCCGCGCTGCGAGCTTACTTTGAGGTGGATGCGGCGAGCATCGGCCGGATGGCGCTACAGGCATGGCAGGAGTGTCGCAATCACCCTCAAGGAGGGGAGCAACCGGCCGGCAAACCTGGCGTTCACTAGCCTGGCGCTCGATTGTTTGTGGGGGCTGCGGACCCCATGGGCGGGAGAATCGCGCTACCATGGGCTCGAAACTGTATTTCCTGCCAGATTCGCCATGTCTTCTTTACCGTCCGCAGTTCCGATTGCCGAACTCTCAGTTCCCCTGGAGCGCGACGCGTTCTTTCGCTCCATGCTGCGTGAGCTGGCCGGCACGCTGCAGGATCTGGTCGGGCTCGACGACGCCGAGGGTTTCATCAGCGTGGTGGGACAGCGAATCGGTGACGAACTCAACGAGTCTTATCGCACAGCCCTCGATGTCTCGCAGCTCAATCGGTCCCAGGTGGCCGAGGTGCTGGTCGATCTCAAGCGGCGCATCAATGGGGGATTCCGCGTGGTAACGCAGGATGATGACAAGATCGTCCTGGCGAACACCCGGTGTCCGTTCGCCGAGAAAGTCATTGACCGCCCGGCCCTTTGCATGATGACGTCCAATGTATTTGGCAGCATTGCGGCAGACAATCTCGGGTATGCCAAGGTGGTGCTCGAAGAGACCATCGCGCGCGGTGACGCGGGCTGCCGGGTCGTGGTGCATCTGAAAAGAACTGCCGATAGCGAAGCCACCGCGGGCCGCGAGTACTTTCAGCCATAGCTCTGTTTCCGATGAGGCCAAGCTGTTTTCTCGAGGTCGCGGAGTGGTTGCCCGATGCCCTGCTTCTCGTGATGAACAACGGTCAGGTTGTTGCTGCCAATCGCGTGGCATGCAAGATCTTCGGATTCGAGGACCAACGCCCCGAAGGCAGGACAATCTTTGACGCCCTTCACAGCGGCGAGCAGGCGGTCCGCGGCTTCCTGCGGCAGGGCTCGCGCGTGCGCCAGCCGGTGCCAGGCAGTATCGCGCTGCGCGGCGGCAGTGGGGTTGCCGAGTCATACCGGAGTACGCTGCGGTTGATCTTCCCGCGTGACGACAATTCGCCCGCGTTGCTGCTCCTGCAGATGCGACCGCTTGACGCGTCACCGACACAATTCAAGCTGCTGGCCGACCGCATCACCCAATTGGACGTCGAGATCCGGCGCCGCGAGGCGTCCGAAGAAGAGCGGCGCAAGCTGGAGACGCAGTTCATGCAGACGCAGAAGCTGGAAAGCCTCGGCGTGCTTGCGGGAGGGATCGCGCATGACTTCAACAACCTGCTCACCAGCATCATTGGCTACTGCGACCTTGCGCGCCGCGAGATACCGATCGGGTCAACGGCCGCCAACCTGCTGGAGGAAGCGGTCAACGGGTCGCGGCGCGCCGCCGAGCTGACACAGCAAATGCTGGCTTACTCCGGCAGGGGACAGTTCCTGGTCGGCCCTGTGGTGCTCTCCAAACTGGTGATGGACATCACGCGTCTGCTGGAGGTGTCGATCTCCAAGAAGTGTGTCCTGCGGTTCGACCTCATGGACAACCTGCCCGCCTGCAAGGCCGACGCGACCCAGCTTCGCCAGGTGATCATGAACCTGATCATCAATGCCTCCGAAGCCATCGGCGAGCGCAGCGGCGTCATCTCGGTGACGACCGGCGCGGCGTGGTGCGACGCGCAATACCTGGCGGAGAACCACGTCAATGACAACCTCGGCGAGGGGCTGTATGTCCATCTCGAAGTCGCGGACACCGGCATCGGCATGAGTCCCGAAACGCGGGCACGCATCTTCGATCCGTTCTTCACCACCAAGTTCACGGGGCGCGGCCTGGGGCTGGCGGCAGTCCTCGGGATCGTGCGCGGTCACGCTGGCGGGCTGCGTGTGTATACGGAGCCCGGGCGCGGTACCAGCTTCAAAATCCTGCTGCCCGCCGAGACCAGCCCCGCGCCGTCTTCCCCTGCCGCGCCCAGCGCCGAATCGGAATGGCAGGGTCGTGGCACCATTCTCGTGGCGGATGACGAAGAGAGCATTCGGGCGCTGCTCAAGCACATGCTGGTGCGGCTCGGGTTCGACGTGATCACGGCCGTCGACGGGCGGGATGCCGTCGACAAATACCGGGTACATGCGCATCTCAATCCGCTCGTGCTGCTCGACTTGACCATGCCCCATCTCGATGGGGTCGGCGCGTTCCGCGAGCTTCGCAAGATCCGCCCGGACGTGCAGACCATTTTGATGAGCGGATACAACGAGCAATCGGTATCGACGCAATTCGCGGGCAAGGGCATTTTGGGTTTCATCCAGAAGCCATTCCGCCTGCACGAGCTGCGCGAGGTACTCCAATCCGCGTTGTCGGAACGCGCAGCATCGACGCGGTAACGCTGCCCGCCCGGGTGTCAGCACTTGCGGTAGCGGCGCGCCGCATCGGACAGGGCGGCAAGACCCCGCTGCGCGAAGCTTCGCAATGTCCGCTTCTGGTCGATTTGGCAGCCGCACATGTTTCTCCGGAGAACGCGCGGAAGCCAGCCAGGCTTTGCTCCACTGCGAAGCGCATGGTGTGGGGGCCGGAAGTTGCGCCACCGCATACCTTAGCCTGCTCGTGAACGTGGGTCGCAATGCAGGATCTGCAAAACCCGCTGCGGCTGCAATGGGACTGCGCAATCAGTAAAAGCCGACTTGATTTCGATATCGCTGCGCGCGCTCCGCGTCGTATTGTTCCGCGTCGAATTGCTCACCCTGAATCGCTCGGAGAACTTGGCCACCCGTGGGCATTGTCGTGGGATCCCTAAAGCGCTCCACATCCCAAAGATGCGAGCGCAAAAACGCCTTTGAGCACTGGGTATAGGCCTCCTCCATATCGACCAAGATGCCCAGAAGCGGCGGTTTGCCACCCACAGCGCAGGGAGCGAGCAGAGCGGCATCGACCGTGATCGTGGCACGGCCATTCACGCGAAGCGTGTCCGTGACTCCGGGCACTACGAAGAGCAATCCGATGTGTGGGTTCACCAGCAGGTTACGCAGTGAGTCTGCAAGCCGGTTGCCCGGGCGTTCGGGCATGAGCAGGGTACGGTCGTCAAGGATGCGCACGAACCCAGCAGGGTCGCCACGGGGGCTGAGGTCACACCTCCCGGCAAGATCGCTCGTGGCGATGCAAACTAACGGCGAACGCTCGATGAACAACCGGGTCATCGCGTTCAGGCGATCGCTGATCTTGGTGCAGGTCAGTGCTGCAGGCTCGCCAATGAGCGCACGCAGCTGCACTTCGGTGTTGATGATCTGGGATGTGCGAGGGTGAGCAGCAGTGACGGTCATCGGTGCGTTCAGTGAATTGCTGATGGTGGGCGATTGTAAGAACCCTGGACCTCCTGACCTGCAAATGATGGCGTCGCGCATGTCCACGCGCCAGTGGTCGTCGGTTTTGCCTGCGAGGCCATCGCAGGCAGAAATGAACATGCGGATGATCTCGGACGACTCGTTCGAGACGATCGTTCCTTGCTGCCGATCCCAGACCTGGCCTTCGCCATGCTGCGCACCAGGGGCTGAACCAACGCCTATGCTGTCGAGATATTCCATGCGGCGCTGAAAGACGGGCGGCACCCCAATTTAGTGGCTGAAGACACTGCGCTTCCAATGAGTTGCATGCCCGACGCGATTCGGGCCACGTGGCATCCTGCGCCAGCCGCTCGGGTAGGCGCCGCCGGCGCCACTTCAGTTGACCGTGATCTCGACCACGCTGTGGCCGGGTTCGCTGGCCAGGCGCAGCATCACGCCGATCGTCTTGGCACGCTGATGCAATGACTGCAGTCCGTTGCGTGCAGGTGCGCGGGTGTCATAGCCGATTCCGTTGTCGATGATCTGCAGGTGCAGACTGCCCGGGCTCCCGCTGATCGGGTTGGCAGCCACACGCATCATCGTCGCCTGCGCGTGTTGCAGGACGTTCGAGAAGGCTTCGTAGACCATGAACTGCAGATGGCCCATGGCACTGGCGTCCAGCCGTGCGATGGGCGCAATTTCTTCCACGTCCCATTGCAATACGATGCCGCAGGCTTGCATGCGCGGCTCCAGGCGGTAGCGGATATTGGCCAGCAGAGTGCCTACATCACCGTGCGGCACGTGGATGGCGTCAATCGACAGCTTAAGGTGGTCAAGCGAGTCACGCAGCGTGTGCAGGATGTC